>CALBJF010000146.1 GCA_937892665.1 uncultured euryarchaeote
TGGTAGAGTCTCCGCTTTGCGGATATCAGCATCGATAAGAACCTCCGACATCAGATGTTTGTCAACACTCAATCGTTTGAGGCTTCGGGCTCATCCGACATGAATTTTTGATACAATTCCATAATCTTGTGACGATAGATGTAGCAGATGTATGCTGTTGAAAAGATGAACATCATCCACCACATGCTACCCAAACTCGAGGCAATTTCAATCCCTACCTCAGGGTCTTCCAAATCATCAGGAACTGGGCTCATGGAGGCCATTAATCCATAGATAAGTGTGCCAAGAAGTAAAGGAATTGTTGCGGAAAGCCATAGGATCTTATCAATCATTTCAGAATTTTTTATGAAGAAGTCTTGGTCCAATTTGCCAAATCCTTGAGCCACCCCCATCCCGATGATACATAGTATCGACAGCATAGATAACCATAGCATTAGAGAGGTGATTGTTCCAGCAGTCGAGAAACTTTCGCAATCAAAGATGATTTCTTCATCGCCGCACCACTCACCGTCATAGTCCATAACCATTGAAAGAAGGTTCATACCCCCCATGGACATACTCATCTCAAACTCATTCAACCCCATCTCGTAATCTTGTTTTTGATTGCCCCAAATGCCTTCTTCGTAGTCATAATCAAGAGAGTAGTAATACCATGACATGGAGTTTAGACTGACAATAATCATGGTTAACATAAATGCAGTTATTGCGTAACGAATAGTCTGGTCTTTATCGAAATCCACAGAATCAATTCCATTTTGCAAGATTGATGTAAAGAAAGGCAAGTCCTCTGTCGAAGGCTTTCCATCTTCTTGTTCCGCATCGACAATAACCATTGATTTGGGATTTGTTGGCTTTCCATTTTCAACAAGACGAGCGATTAAGTCAGCTTTTTTGCCGCTTACAGGCAATCCTTTTTCCTGTAAGATTATTTTCAACTGAGCAACAGTTTTGAGGGAGTATTCCTCTTCTGACATAGTTGACGTTATCGGTCATAATTTATGAAGCATTTACCTGCGAAGAATACTCAATGACCCATTATCTATGAATAGGTGGAGTGAATAACCCTCTATATGGAACGGAGAAGACGGGACCTGTCCGTGACTTTGTACAGGGTTTTACTTTATCTTTCAAGAATGAAGGAAAGATCCGAAGAATCACGGAGGCTGATGAGGATTGAACGTGCTACGGGGATTGAACGTAAAGAACTGAAAGTGCATTTAGAAAAGTTAGTAGAATCAGGATACGTATCCCAATATGTACTCGAAAAGAAGGGAAGAGGAGGCCATCCAATTATCATCTATAATGTACTTGAATCTGGACGTAACTTACGAGGTGATATTGGGAGATGGATTGACATGTGTGTTCGATTGGAATACTATCCAGAGGATTTCTTTTACCTTCCAAGCGATGCTTGATTTTAGCGGGTTATTTAACCCTCTAAAAAAACCCTCCTTTGTTTATATCCATTTGTACTATCCGAAAAATATGTCCGGAAAGAAAGCGGTTGACAAGGTCAGCAAAGGCCTCGGTTCCTTAATCGATGAATTTGCTTCTGCAGTCAAAGAAATGGTGAACGCTGGTGAAGAAACAGTTGTGCATCTTGCTGTTGGCTCGAGCAGAGTCATCAAAGCAGCTATTGATGCAACTGGTGAAGTCACCAAGATCACCGTCGAAACTGCCGGAAACGTCGTTGGAAGCGTAGCACAAAGCGTGAAAAACGTCGTTGGAAAATCTGGACCTACCAAAAAAGAAGAGGAATGATATAATGATAGGAAGAATATTTGCAACAACAATTGTAGTAGGAATAGCAGGAATGATGGCGGGGGTCGCTCACAGTACATTCCGCCATTATTACCGCAAACATGCTGATTTTGAAGATTTGAAAACTAGAACAGTACAAGAAGTTGTTTTAGTTACAGAATATGCTGAGGAGGTGGGTCAATGATTCCACTAATTGTTGGTGGTTTTGCTGTTGCAGCCTTCACTCTTGAGATAATGTCTGGTGCAGCTGCAGCCGGTGCAGGTTATGGGGTCGGTAGAAAATATGGCAGAAAAATCTGTGAAGCTGTTGATAACATCGATCTTAGTGTAAAGAAAATGTTCAACAAACAATAAATTTGCGATTTGTTCATGTGTTGTGGATGGATGGACAATTGTGTCTGACCCTTTACAAGTACCCACATTTCCGCCTGATGGGCCTTGGGAATTGTACGTTCTTGTCTTGATATGGCTGCCTTTTTTCTTTAGATTTATTCTATTAACAAGGCCTCTGTACAAGGTTATCAAAAAATTTGCACCTCATGGAGGTTGGGCGATCAAGCAACTCCGGGAATTGCCAATAAAGGGTTTATCAGTACTCATTTTAAATGAATCATTGGCCTTTATATTGCCCCCGTTAACTGTAGTCCTTTTTAGATTAAATTTCGATCCAATTGGATGGGGTGATTGGAATGATGCGGGGTTTGTAGGTTCCGTCTTGTTGTTATTTTTCTTCTTTATTTGGATTGTGTTTGATATTCTACGAATCTATCGGGTCAGGCGGATGCTTATCGCAATCGAACGATATGATGTTGACAAATTACGAAAAATCGCCAACGTTGGAATTAAAGCACGTAAATTCTTTAGGAGATTTTCTCGGAAAGAAACGGCTGAAGGGGATGAGACTTCAGGAACGGATGCAGCTTCAAGAGTCGGAAAGAGAAGTCTAAGTCTTTGGGGGCTAAGAATTCTGAAGATGCGTAAATTAAACCCTGGTGGATTATTAGCTTCAGTTGCGGTTGGAGCAACAATCGAGGCTGCTCGAGCAGGTGCTGGAAAAGTTTCTGACATGATCGATGAAAAGATGCAAGAAGAATTTGACAAGATTGCTCGCGTCAACACGAAAACAATGCTCGGCTTACTTGTAAGAGACTTTGCAATGGGACTTCTTCCTCTCTTGGCATTAGGCCTCTTGCCAACACTTCTTTGATTGATGTAACGCTACAACTGAATACTTCAACGTGTCAAAGTTATTGTCAAGTATGATGGACTGCAAAGCAATATACATTAAATCATTTAATTTATGTCCCCTTTTCTGATTCCATACAAAACTAAGGATTTGTATCAAAATAAAATCGGTTACTTAAATTAGGAGTATTTTGACCGACAGACAATGCCAACAGGTACAGTAAAATGGTTTAACCAAACAAAAGGCTTCGGCTTTATCGAACAAGAAGGCGGAGAAGACCTCTTCGTACACAAGTCCCAAGTGACTGGTGAAATTAACGATGGAGACACCGTTAACTTCGAGATCGGCGAAGGTCCAAAAGGCCCAAACGCGATCAACGTTAGTAAAACCGAATAAGTCGAATCCAATTAGTCCCTACCAAGAGTAGGGGATGAAAAGAACCACAGCGAACCCTTAGCTTTGCCAATGCTCGAGCAAGGGGTAGCGTTAGCAGCGACCCACGGACTCCCCATTGTATCGGGAAATAAAATGCAAAGGGGTTTGAGATAACCCCTTACAACTCATCCGAAT
>CALBJF010000147.1 GCA_937892665.1 uncultured euryarchaeote
CATGGACTTCGCTGGTCGTGGGAGTATAATTTAGTTGGGACACCATACGAAGGGGGCCCCATTGTTCGAACGTCAATACGAACGGTATACACAGGGTTGTTGCAGAATATATCAGTACCGATCTGGACAAATCCCTGAAAAGTCACAATGCTGGCAAGTTTGTTTGTCTTCAATCGGTTTTGCCTCGAATTGGTTTGCTTCAATACCTTCGATTATTGGAATAAGCCTTGAAAGCCCCTTCTCAAGTAATACCGAGTCTACTTTCTTCGGATTCAACTTGTTATCCATTACAAAGTCATAGGCGATTATGTTCGGTAAATCTCCGGTATCTTGCCCCCATGCGTATGCATAGAGCAACAACTGTTCATTTCCTTTGGTTCCTGGTGTTTTTTTCTTCGACCATTTTCCGGTTTTGAAATCAATAATTCTGAGGTTCCCTTCAGAATCTGTTTCTACCCTGTCGATTTTCCCGTAGAAATTCCGTTCGTAGAATTTGAATTCAAGGCCTCGTTCAATAGCTATCACTTTGTTCCTTGATCTTTCAGAGTTATTCCAAATTGCAACTTTTTCTTTAATTTCTTCAACTTTCTTTTCCCCAAGAAGGGGTAATTTGTTCACATGATTCCTCAACGATACTTCGATAATTTCATCTAATTCTTTCCCTGTTGGTTTTTTCGCTAGTGAACCAATATTTTCAATAATTTCATGGACTAGATTTCCTACTGTCATAGATTTATTATTACTAGATACTAATTTGTGAACATGAGAAAATGCAAATTTTTGTGGACACCTGCGGTAAGCATCTAGCATTGACCACGTGTATCTATTCGGCCTCCACAAATCCTGTGTATCAGAAACCTCAGTTTCTCCTGTGAATTCATGATATTCAACACGCCCTACGAGAGATTCAAAATTTTGTACTAATTTCCTCAACTCATGATCGATGCTATGTTCATTTGCAACAAGTTGCTCTAAATGATAGATTAGTAAAGTGCGGACAGATTTGGCTAAATCTTCGGTTTCGTATCCGTGCCTTAATTCTCCAATAGAATCTTCTAATCTCGTTCTTAAATTTAGGAGTAGTCCTTCGTTTACTGAAAGTGGGTTTTGCATAATACTTGGATAAATTGTTTCTAAATATTCTACATCAAATAATTCTGAACCTACTGAAAAAAGTGTATTTGATATTGATTTGTCGATTCGTGTCAAAGGTCTACTCAACCGAATCACATCTTGAACTCTAGTCAGCCCAACGTAAAAGATCCGAACCAGTTCTTTTTCCTGCTCTGATTTCACGTTCTCTTCGAAGTAATTCTCAAGAATTAATCGCTCTGCTTTTTCTTGAATTAATTTAGGGCTTTGAAGCCTTCTGTGATCAAGAGATGGCATCACAACTATTGGCCATTCCAAACCTTTAGCTTTGTGAATTGTAGAAATAACCACGTGTCCTGGTTTGCTTATTTGGCCAATCTCTAATTCAATCTTGCCTTCCATTAATTGCTTGATATAATTTGCAAATCGGTAAGGGTACTTGAAAAATTCACCTGCATTGGAAAGTTGTGCCAGTAGAAGTGAAACGAGTTTGGATAGAGAACTATTTGCACCATGTGTTAACATTTTGCTAATTATTCCGGATTCTTTCATCGTTGAAAACAACCACTCTTCCATGCCAACTGTTGGCAATTTCTTATTTGTATCAATGAATTCATAGAATGCTGAAATGGTTTTTCGATTTGCAAATTTCCCATCCATTTTTGTTAATGAATCGAACAAACTTTGTGAGTGATATTTGCTTTTTCTCGTTAGAATTTCAGCGTCTTCTTTTGTAATACCCATGAACCCATTTTTCAGAAGAAACCCTATTGCTTGGGCATTTCCAACAGGATCGAGACATGCCCTAAGAATCATTCCCGCTTCTATTGTAGTCTCATCTCTAAACAGATTACTACTAGAGGTTGTGACATATGGGATGTCATTATTGTCAAAGTATCCAATAACCTTGGAGACATAATTCAAAGATCTAGCAAGAATAGCCATTTCATGCCATTCATACCCGAGTAGATTCTTTCTCTTGAGGTATGCCCCATGTTCCACTGCTTCTGATGCCTCATCTATCATGGTTAGAACAGCGACTTCGGTTGAATCAGAATTAATCCAGCCTGATTTTATTTCAGCCCTTTCGATACCATCTTGATTTAGTGATATTAGTTCCTCACTGTAGTCAATAACCTGTTGCGAATGCCTGTAACAGGTGTCTAAATCAACCCTTGTTAAATCACTCGACTCAGAAAAATCTGTCATGAAATCTTGCAAATTTCTAACGTTAGCCCCTCTAAAACCGAAGATTGCCTGATTGGGATCACCTACAACGCAAGTTGAAGTCAAATGTTCAGACATTAGCTTAACAATCTCTCCCTGAGCTTGGTTATTGTCTTGAAATTCGTCAACCAATATGTGATCAAATTCAGAACAAATATTCTGCAAATATGTAGGTTCATTTTTCAATCTAGAATGAAACAAAGTAATTTGATCTCCGAAAGTCAAGCCGTTATTCTTGCGAATAAATTCTCTAAGTGGAGTGACAAGACGCAGCCCAGAGTAAGTGAGCCTTTTCAAAATCAAATCTTTGCTCGGCTCTTCACCTTCATCAATCGACTCTTTCTCTGAATCTTCTAATGGAGTCAAAATCTCTTCTTCGAACCAAGATAGTACACCATCAACCGCGGTTGACCTATTATGTAGAAGGTCATCAAGTTTCAACGTAATACCAATCAAATCGGAATTATGTTCTATTAATTCCGCCAAGTCCTCATCAATTCCATCATCTCGTAAATCATCGGAAAAATACCCTCTCATTCTAGGATCAATATGTATTGGCATTTTCTCAAAGCCGAATCCCTCAAAATCAGATTCAATCATATGCTTGCAGAAACCGTTGAAGTTCATGATAATCGGGCTATCAGCAACATCTGTACCTATTTTTTCCTCTACCCTTGATGACATCTCAGATGTTGCTTTAACGGTAAAAGTAAGCATCAAAATCCTCGATGGCTTCGCTCCAGAATTAATTAGGTTTGCAATTCTTTCGACCAATACGTGAGTCTTTCCACTTCCCGGTCCAGCGGTTATAACTAATCTACCCTCTGTAATTTCTGTCGCTTGTTTTTGCTTTGCGTTAAGGGTTCTTTCAGAGGAATGGCGATCTCGCCACCTTTCCTCAATCATTCGTCTAGATTTTGCCCTAAGTGCCCTTATTTGTTCTTTTATTGATTCAACGTTCTTAGCCTTTCTTCTGTTCAATTCAGTGGATTTTGCAAGCAAAGAGATCAATTTTTTCCTCTCTTCATCAGAATCTTCTGTTGCCTTCATTAATTGATGAAGCCACCTATCTTGTTGGGTTGTTTTCATCCAAATAGCTGCCTTTGTGAATAATTTACCTAGATTATTCATTCTAGCTTTCAGGTGTTGATGGTTTTGATAAAAGGAGTCAGGGCTTGCTCTACCTTCAATTATATCTTGAATTTCTAAATTAAGATTCAGTATGACATTAACTGAACTTAGAACCGAATCTTTAATTTCGACCAAAGGTTGATTCTTAGTACAATTCTCATGCCATGTTTGAGCATCAAAAACCCTCAATCGATTGAGATAAGTAAACAATTCATCCGTGTCCCCCGATCTCAGATTTCTCTGAATATCACCCAACAAGTCATCGTTAAGAGTCACCCGACTTCCTCCAGGAGTATATTCAGATCATTTGTTAGTTCACGTATTTCCTTGTCCAATCTAACGGACTCTAATATTGAGGCATGGTGTCGAACCAAAAGATCCTTGTCAGAATCTTCCAATACAATTTCATCAATAGATTCAAATTTTTCAGCCATTGTCTCTAAATGATGCATTAAATCAGTGATTTCGGAAAAAAACAACTCTTTATCTTCAGTTAACCTTGTTTTGACGCTTTCTGGTTTTGTAACCCTGGATAACTTAGTATCAAGCGATGATATTTTCTTGGTCACATTGATTATAAAATCTGAATCGATTGCAATTGATGAATCCACGCCAATTTTTCTACCACTGAAACTTTCCCCAATAGCAGCAGTCTCAATCATAATTTGGTCAGTTTCTTTTTTTGCGTTGAGAATTTCAGTGGATGATTTTTCGTCTGAAAAAATCTCACTTACAGGCCCAATTTCACCAGTTAGTAGACTGGATACGCTATTGTCTTCTTGTAATTCCTTTTCATTACTTGAATAAATTCCAACCCGCTCCATTAACTCCTAATTTGAATTGTTATTTAGTGGGTTTCCAAATGATATGAAATAATCCCTAGCGTATCTTGTGGGTTGATACAGACAACCGACATATCATTCCCATGAAATCGGAAGGGTTCTGTCAAACCCCTCAAGACATTATGGAGAAGTACAATGGGTGTTCAGTCCCCCAGTACACTGCCTACCCTACCATGAGTTTCTCACGGCAAGGGTGTTGGATGGGAGGGCATAAGTAAAACTGCCTTTCACGTGTAATTATGGCGAGTTATCATGCATACTGGACAATTGATAATGTAAAGATGGCTGAAAACACTCCAAACTGGAGTCATGCGTGTTGGGGTTCTAATCGTGAAAATTTTTCAACGATGTTTGAAGCAGGCGATGTAATTTATTTCTCAAGTATCGATGAAGGAGGTCGGCATTCTTTGTTTTCGAAATTAGTATTGGATCGATTCACAGGAACGAGAGAACAAACAGAACCATTAATCCCGTTCTCATTGACAAATGTTCCATTTGATGCATATTGGATGGGAAAGAAACCTTGGAGCACATTGTTTGATATTCCATTCAGAGAACTCGCATTGTCTCTAGATTTCGCATCAGGAAACAAGTTGCCGCCCGATTATACGGGACAACATCTGCAATCAATTAGAGAGTTGACCTCCGAAGACGTGTTGGCTATTGATGATTTAATTGAGGCATACATCGGATAGGTGTAATGTTCAAACAAATCAATTCGGATGCGTTGGATGGGGCTATCCGAAATCCCATCCAACAGGAAGAAGTCGTTTGAAGGGCTTTCAGTGGGTCTGTTTGTTCGCTAGGGATTAACAAAGCTCCTCTTAAACTTTAAATTGCGTCTAAGGTTGGAAGACTTATGAGTCCAGATTTGATGTCGTTTTTTTTTGTGCTGGCAATATTGCTCTTCGTGATCACGGTT
>CALBJF010000148.1 GCA_937892665.1 uncultured euryarchaeote
TCGATCAAGGCGACGAAATTGTTGAACATGTAAAGGATCTCGAAGCGGATAAAATCCTAGCATGGCAGGATCGACACATATTCCTCATCGGGTTCCTTGTAGGAATCGTTCTACCTGGACTTGTCGGGTTTGCTTTGCTGGGCAATATGCATGGCCTCCTAGGCGGAATGATTTACGGTGGATTCCTTCGTGTTGTTGTCGTCCATCACGCAACGTTCCTCATCAACTCAGCAGCTCACACATGGGGCACACAGCCATATTCGACAGCAAACACCTCGAAGGATTCACCACTCCTCTCCTTCTTTACATTCGGAGAAGGATATCACAATTTCCACCATACATTCCAAGCAGATTACCGCAATGGACATCGATGGTACCATTGGGATCCATCAAAGTGGTTGATTCAATCAGCCTCGTGGGTCGGACTAACCAAAGAACTCCACACGATTCCAGACAAATCAATCGAATCTCGACGTATGAAAGCAACCTTTGAACGAAAGGCAGAGGGACAGTTTATCGAAAGCGATTATCAAGAGAAACTAACCGACTGTGTTGCTCAACTTCGAAAAGGATTTACCGATCTCATGGCTGGCAGAAAAGAATTCAAGCAGGCGAAGAAGTCCAAGAAAGAACAGAGCAAATCCAACTGGAAATCCATGAAAGAGGCTCATCGGAACCGAATCAAACAATGTGAGATGAGGATTGCTGAGGCACGCAATGAATTCAAAGCACTCATGAAGTCCTTGAAGGATAAGAGAGCCAACAAACCTGCCTCTGCCTAATCCTCAGTTTCGATACGCTCAACAGCGGCACAAGGAATAGTGTGTAGACAATCTTTGTCCATCTCCATATCTGAAGATTCAACAAGGGGTTCTAAATCACCCATATCGACAAGCAAACTTGGCCCTGCTGCAAGATAGTATACCGAACCAAGACCGTCTCGTGAATTCTCAGCACTTGAGTTAGCATTTGTTGCACATTCACCAGTACATCCATCAGCAAAAGCTACGTAAACACGACCTTCCTTGTCAATGTGTAAATCATTGAAGTCAAGCAAATTACGGTTGGAGCCTCCAATGTCTCGACAATCTCCAGAATTCAAGCAGATCGATCCTCTTTGCACTGGGTCATCTGTAACCCTGTAGGTATGGAATACTGGCTCATCGTCGAGCGCGTTCAGACTGTACGTGATGTAGAGATGATATGTTGCATTATTTTGAGCATAATGAGCATTACCATCCCATGGATTTCCATCAATATTTGATTGATTGAGCATTTCTGAATTTTCGCTACCAAGATAGGTCACGGCAATCCTCCCTGGATCACCAGCATCAGTTTGAGGGAATACTGTAGAGATAACCTGATTTGGAGAAATTCGAATACTTTCTTGTTCCCAAGTTTCTCCTGAGTCGATTGAACGTGACATGTAAATCCCTTCATCTCCACCTGTCCAAATGTGATAGGCATTTGAGGCAGTATCGGTTGAGACCTCTGAATTCTTTCTCGGATTAGGAGTTCCAACATCTTGACCCATCGTTTCCTCGAACCAAGAGAAACCGTTGTCTTTTGATATGATTACTGTCGGCGTTTCAACTCTCGGAGTCACATACACCGTTCCATCTGGTGCAGTCGAGATGGCTCCGTGCAGACCTCCATTTGTCGTAGCCAAACCAATAATTTGGCCACCAGCCTCGAATGTTGCTCCTCCATCAAAGCTTGTAAAACAGAAAATTCCTGCGAGTTTATTGTAGCAATAGTAGACCGCAGTTTCGTAAAAACTTCCAGTGAATTGACCTAATGCTCCATAACCTGAACTTGTCCATGGGCCGCTTGCAAGTTTGATGTGATCGTTAATTGGAGTGGTGCCTGAATCATGTGGATTCCCTAACCAAGATTCACCATCATCATCACTCCAACAGATCCATGATGTCTCTAAACCTATCATTTGAACATTGAAAATACGATCAGTGATTGTATCAACCCACCCATACGGATCGCTTGTTGTAGGAGAACACTGCACTGGATCTTGTGTTTCTTCCCAAGACACACCACCATCACAAGACCGCATGACCTTCTCCATAGCAATGAAGAAAACACACCCACTTGATGTGATGCCAATACTCGGTTCTTTGCCAGTTTCACCAACGTCACTGAAGTGGAATGTCATTTCAATAGGTGCTGCATTCGTCGCATCTCCAAATTTGTCTGTAACAAAATATCGGGTTTCAACTTCCATCTCTGGCTCAACAATCTCTATGACTTCTTCGTTTCCAAAACATCCTGAAAGTGAAAGAGTCAACATCAGGAATGTCAGCAACATTGCTAGGCTACGCATGACATCACGTCTCAAGGGTCACATAATGACCTTCCGATAGACAAGTATGCCTATTTTGTATCATTTCATCTCTGAATTAGTTGAACTGATCGAAGGATGGTGCTGATGGAGGACGATTCTCCATGGCAGTTGAATCATACTCTTCCTGATTCTGTATCCACTCTTTACTAAGGTCATCAGGTCCTGGTTTTGTACGCTTTTGAATGAAAAGAACAAGGAATCCGATGATGGCTAAACCGAGAACGATTCTCCAACCAAGATCAAACAGAGAATCCATTCCAGCTTGTTGTGGGAACCAATCATCCGAATCGGCTACACCGTCTCCATCACTGTCGTATTTAGTGTCCTTATCAAATGGGAACACATCGGTATTATCACCCAATCCATCGCCATCAGAATCGAGCCATTCAAATGCACTTTTAGGGAATGCATCAGCGTTATCACCCACGCCATCATAATCTTGGTCATAGCATTCTGCAGCATCGTATGGCCAAATATCAGCATTATCACCACAACCGTCTCCATCAGAATCAAGCCATTCTGTTGAATCATTGACAAAGGCATCGATGTTGTCACCGACTCCATCCAAGTCCGTATCGAACCATTCAGAAGAATTCAGAGGGAATGCATCGATGTTGTCACCAAATGTATCGTTATCGCTGTCGTACCATTCAGATGAATCTTGAGGAAACACATCGCCATTGTCACCGTAACCATCTCCATCTTCATCCGACCATTCATCATCATTTGAGGGAAAGACATCGACTGAGTCTGCAATGCCATCTCCATCTCGATCGGGACATCCTAGAGGAATGAGTGAAAGACCATATTCATACGGACAATAATCGCTATTATCTCCTATTCCATCAGAATCCCAATCAGTCCATTCTTGTTCATCGGCAGGGAATGCATCGCTGTTATCCCCAACTCCATCCTCATCAGTATCGACGCATTCTTCAGGATCCAATGGAAATTCATCGCTGTTGTCACCACACCCGTCTCCGTCTGTATCAACCCATTCAAGTGGGTCAAGCGGGAATGCATCCAATCCATCTTTGTACGAATCTGAATCGGAATCAGGATTTCTGGAATCCGTTCCAATTTGTTCTTCTTGTAGATTTGAGAGACCATCGCCATCTGTATCTAGGTCTTCGAGATCCGAACAGCCATCTGCATCTAAATCTGCAACGTGTACGCCAATGATTCCTTTAGGACATTCATCATCAAAATCAGGTACTGAATCATTATCATCATCCCAATCCTCAGAATCAGAACAACCATCCCCATCATGATCTATGAGATTAGGACTGAAGGGGCATGGATCAATAGCATCATTCATCCCATCACTATCGGAATCTTTCTGCTCATCCGAACAACCATAATCATCGACGGTAGACCCTGCAACCGTATTTGGACAGTCATCGATTGCATTGAGGACGAGATCTCCATCATCGTCTCGTTGATACCAAGAACACCCATCCGTATCAACTGTTGAACGATCATCAGTCCAAGAACATTGATCCATTCCGTCAACAACACCGTCTCCATCCGTATCGGCTTGACCAATCGCTTCTATTGCGAAGCGTCCTATGTATTGATGCATCATTCGAGTGGGATGAGCTTTGTCGAAGAAAACATACTCATCCACATTTGAAACCACCGGATCACCGTTGTTACAGATTGGTAAAGGTAACAACCCTACGCCACCTGAACAAGCTGCAGATTGTGTGTTTACAAGACCTAAAGCAGCCTTGTTAACCATTATGTCATTGAAGATGGAATATGCATCAACTGAATGGACTTGGATTCCTAATTCTACTTGCAAATTAGTCACCAAGGTGGCTAACTTACCATTGTATGCCACAACTTCAGAACCGATATTCTGTTGCTGTGTTTGACTTCGACTCAAGATCTCAGGTGTCTTTTCTAATGGAGGAAGATTTGGAATGATAAATTCATCAGCCCCTGCTGAAACCAATTGTCGAATATGACTTTCCATGTTTGCAACAATAGTATCTGAATTGGCAGTTCCATAGAGGAAATCGTTTCCACCCGCCCATAGACTCACAACATCATTCGTGGTAAAACTCGATTGTACATTGGTAGTATAACTTGTGATTTGAGTGCCAACATTTGGCAACAAGAGGTATGAAAAACCAGCACCAGTTTGAGAACCACCGAACGCTCTGTTATCGCCTGGTTGTGTTCCTGAACCAACTGTTGTCGTTACGCCATAAGCCTGAGACACATACTCAACCCACACCATTCCATTTGAGAAACGGCCTTGCCAATACGGTGGAACATCAGGAACATTGAGAATAGAATTCTTTGCGTTACCCATGTCGCTTAAGGAATCTCCGAAGACCACGAGGTTGCCAATTGGAGCTACTTTTCGATTCTGAAAGATGCTAAAGGAGTGGTCGTCTTGAGAAAGAATTCCTCCAGAAGAATCCAATAAATTAACACTGAACGTGTAGAAGTGTTCATAGTTGTAAATGTGCTTGAGTTCAATTACATTCGAGGTGATTGTTCCTGTTGCTTTGAATGTTAGTGAATCATTCGCAACGACATTGTTATTGATATCCCTGACATCCCAAACAACTGTGAAATTGGTGTTGTATGGAGCGTTTTTCAGGTCTAGTTGTACAGGAATGGTCTCATTTGAAAGCCAGTCATAACGAGTTAATTCTACATCGAATTCAATGGCTCTACCATTTGCTTGAACCGGCGAGACGATGACTTGACTGGCCACTAAAAGAAAGACCAGAAAGACCTGAATACGCATGAAGACAACAACCGATAATTTACCTAAAAGGGGCCATACATAAAACAACACCGACAATTGAAAGATATGAATTATGAGCCTGCCTTATCGAGTCTATCTGACATGAGTTTGATAATCGCTTGCCTCATTTCTTCTTCCTGTTCTTTTGAAAATCCAAGCATCTTCATGATGGGTTCTTCCAACTTTCTCCGGTCTGGCATTGACATTTCAGTGATGACATCATGTATCGGCCTTTGAAGGAACGATTCCAAAGATTCCTGATCGAAGTGAAGAGAATCTAAATCTGGAACTTGTATCTTCCTGACTTCATAAACGGGAGACTTAAGCGCACCAAGACCAAGAGAATTGAAACTTGTAAGCAATTTATGCAGAATCATAGGTGAACTGTTTAACCAAATACACAACTTCAGAGAATCAATCGAATCATTGAGAGGATAGATTCCATAGAACTTGTCAGAATGCAGAACTCCTACGTCATTTGTGTAAACCCTGTGAGATGAACCCATTGTTTCCATCCACAAAAGTTGAGCAGGTTCACTTCGATTGACGTCATACCACATCTTCCTGGAACGGCATGTAGACCCTTGATGAAATCCTTTTGATTCACCATCGAGTATGTAGGAAAGGGTCTGTGTACCTGTGAGTGATTGCTTAGAATGAGAACATGCGAAAAGCTGAGTTTGTTGATGTGACAGACTCGTACGAAGGCTTTGACATTCCACAGGTCTGCGAAGAACATCAAACAGGTATTCCTCTTCAATACCGTGGTCAACAATCTCCTTTTTACTCAAATAGAAGAATGCATTTGCTCCGGTTGAAGAACCTCGGCTAATCCGAGCCAGTTGTT
>CALBJF010000149.1 GCA_937892665.1 uncultured euryarchaeote
TTCGCATGCTTGGAAAGCTTCCTTTCTGTGAGGGCTTGCCACATGGATGCTCACAATGGATTCGCCAGGTGCAACGCTACCTGTTCGATGAGCCATGGCCACCGAGGTCGTCCCGAAGAGATCACATGCTTGGTTTGCTAGGTCATGGAGGACTTCGCCGAGATGCTCTTGCCAAGCATCGAATTCTAATGCATAAACGTCAGCATCACCTTCGGTGGCCCGAGTGATTCCTAAAAACGATACAATTGCGCCGCAGCCATCTGTTTCAAGTTGATTTCTCAATGCATCTGGGTCGAGGATGTCAAGCGCTTCTTCGATGTGAATCTTGCGCCTCATGACAATGCGAGTGAAGCGCATGATTCAAGGCTAACGGCTCGTTGTCGTACCATGGACGCAGCAGATGGGGGTTCCGAACCTGTTCATATTATGGGGGCTGGACTCTCAGGACTTGCTGCTGCAACCATCCTTGCAAAGGCGGGAAAAGAAGTTCACGTCCACGATATCAGAGCAGATTCAGGCGCTCGCTTTGATGGTGATTTCCAAGCATTAGAAAACTGGTCAATGGACGTAGATTTCTTCGACCAACTCGCAGAATGGGGCTTTGATGCTTCAACGTTCCGAACGACTGAATTTCATGTCGTAGACTTGATTCATCCTGATGATGAAATAACTCAGCCAAAGAGTGACAAAGTCGCTTATCGAATCGTCGAGCGAGGTACATCAGACCATGCGATTGATCAGGGGATGAAGCAACAAGCTCTCGCTGCTGGTGCACAAATTCATTACAAGTCACGTGTGAAGGAAGAGGATTGTACAATCATCGCATGCGGACCGAAAGGAACCTCAGCGGTTGCTTATGGAGAAATTTTTGAAACAACGCACCCGAACCACATCGCTTTCCAATTGAACGATAAGTTAGCCCCAGGGGCTTACTCGTATCTCATCATTGTCGATGGTGTTGGATTAATCTGTACATGTCTGTGGAGAAAGCAATCGAAGAGTGAGCGATTTCTTAATGAAACAATCGCTTGGTACGATAAGCACTATCCTGACCTCAACCGCAAGCCGATTAAGAGAGTTGGTGGAAAAGGTGACTTTACCATAAATCAGCGCTACAAGCAAGACGGACGTTATTACATCGGTGAATCCGGAGGTCTTCAAGACTTCATGTGGGGTTTTGGAATGCGGATGGCTGTTTGGTCAGGGGTTCTTGCTGCTCGCGACATTCTTGGAGAATGTGATTATGAGACAGAAGTTCGAAAACAACTTCTCCCTTATGTTCGGACCAGTGTTGCGAATCGTTGGCTCATGAACCGAGTCGGCGATCGTACCTTCAAACGTATGTGTAGGAATTGGATGAAAAGTCAATCGAAGCGTGGCGATGGTCTTGTCTGGGTTGGAGGTTTGTTCCGACCACGCTGGTACAAGACACTGCTTTACCATCTCGTCACACCATTCATGCTGCGAAAAGATGCAAAATCAATGGGTAGGGGTGTTCGAAGAATGCCGTTTCGAAAAGCCAAGGCCCGTGACCAGTGGGAACCCTCGGAAGAAGCCTCTGCTATTGGGACGCAGTGGACTGAAATCCGACGGTCAGGGGCTAAGACTTCCTTCGCTAATGATTCCGATGAAAGCAGTATTTCTAGCGAATGACTGGGGCGATTCGTTCATAATGCGGTTCGATTTGGAACGGACATGAGCGAACTCAACTTCGAAGCCATGCCGAACAAACTTGTGAACTACGCCGCCATCGATGGTATTGCAATCATTGAACTTGCTAGTGACGCATCTGGTGCACCTCTGGGAGAAACAAACGACCGTTCCCCGAACACGTACACGCATGGTATGATGTGCGACATCGATACAGCAGTGATTAAGGCTCGTTTCGATGATGATGTCTCAGTCATCGTTTTGACTGGAAATGGTAGTTCCTTCTTCTCTGCAGGGGCATCCATTCAAATGCTTAACAGCGTCACTCCAGGCTTCAAGTACAATTTCTGTCTTCACGCAAATGAAACTCTTTCACGATTTGAGCAAACCTCTAAACTCGTAGTTTGTGCAATTAACGGACACGCTGTTGGTGGCGGACTTGAAATCGCTATGGCTGCAGATATCCGTATCGCTCGAAAGAACGCTGGTAAAGTAGGACTTCCTGAAATCAACCTCGGTGTTCTTGCTGGAACTGGCGGTACTGCTCGATTGACTCGATTGATCGGTAAGGCCAAAGCCCTCGAAATGATGGTCACTGGCGAACTGATGTCCTTTGAGGATGCGCATTCTCACAACCTCATCAATCACATCTGGGAAGGCGATGCTGCTGATTTCCGCCAAGATGTCCTTGACTGGTGCAGCCAATTCACTCTACCAAACAAGGCTACAAAGGCTGTTGGAAACATTAAGCGTTCATGCCAAACCGGTCCTGAAATCCCATTCGAATACCATCTTGCTCTTGAGAGAGAACTCCAAGCATCTCTGTTTAATTCAACTGATGCCAAGGAAGGAATTGCAGCATACGTCGAGAAGCGTGTTGCGAACTTCACTGGTCAATGAAACTGGGTGATTCAAAATGGCAGATCATAGCGTTCCTGGAGACGTTCCTGACGATTTAGTGGAAACCTATCTTGATAATCTGATGGCAGCCACTTGTGGCACTGGTTCAATGAATCTCTTTGCTTGTGATCAGAAAATCGAGCATATGAATGATGACTTCTATGATGGTGGCGTAAAGATTCCACTTTCATCCAATGATCCAGGTCATCTCTTCGAAATAGGAGCACGTGCTCATGAAGAAGGAACTGTAGGCGTACTTGCAGCACAAGGTGGATTGATTTCACTTTACGCTCAAGACCACCCTGATGTCCCTTATCTGGTAAAACTCAACTCCAAATCGCATCTCATTAAGACAGATCAACGAGATCCAATTAGTCTCGCAATGTGGGATATGGATGACGTTATGTCTCTTGTTTCAAACGGAATCAATGTCGTTGGAATTGGCTACACGATTTACCTCGGAAGCGAATACGAACATGAAATGTTGACCGAAGCGGCTCAATTTATTCGACAAGCACACGAAGAAGGTATGATTTCAGTCGTCTGGATGTATCCACGTGGAAAAGCAGTAACGGATGAGAAAGACCCTCAACTGATTTCAGGAGCAGCTGGTGTTGCAGCCTGTATCGGTGCTGACTTTGCAAAGGTCAACTATCCCCGTGCCTGGGAGGGAATGACCCAACCTGAATCTCTCAAGATCGCAGTGGAAGCAGCAGGTCGATGTGGAATTATTTGTTCTGGAGGCGGAACATTACCTCCACAGGAATTCTTGCAACGTTTGTGGGATCAAATCAATGTCAGCGGTTGCCGTGGAGCAGCCACTGGTCGAAATATTCACCAAAAGTCGACCAAAGAAGCGGTTCGAATGACTGCGGCTTGCCATGCTATCATCAGCCAAGGCGCTTCAGTCGATGATGCGTTAGATATCTTCAACAACGTTTGAAGATTAATCTTGATTTACCAAGGAATCAAACAACATAATGTTCTTTCCGTAGTATAGCCAAGCTTAGCTTATGCTTATTGATACTAAATGGCCATTTATTTCCCAGAGGAATCGACTCGAGTGGATAAATATTCACTTCTTGGTTAGACTATCGCCCATGGTAATGTT
>CALBJF010000150.1 GCA_937892665.1 uncultured euryarchaeote
CGTTCAAGAGTTTGTGTCCTGCTGGCGTAATAATACGTCCAGAATAGAGTTGAGTCGGTTCTCGGTTTTCGTGTTCGATGACGCGGGATGCTTGTGTCGCTACGAATCCTGCATCTTCGAGTTGTTGGAGAATAGCGCGAATTACTTTACGGGAACCTACACCTGGAGTGTTTGGTTTTGAACCGTTATTTTTACGGCCGCCGTATTCTTGTGAGAGGAGAGTTACACCAATTGGACCTTGACGTGCAATTTTACGCAACATTGCTGCTCCGCGGATGTGCCACCAGTCGGTTTGGCTTGGAGGACGCTCACGAGAGGAGCCAGTTTTCACTACTTGAGCCCATTCGGGCATTGAAATCGAGGCACTGCTCTTTAATTGTTCAGCAACAGCTGGAATCAGAAAGTTCGCAGGAACATCATAAAACGTCGTCATGTCTACACCAAGCAACCTTCCGACTTGTCTCCCCTATTTGAATAAAACGGGCGAATCACTGGTTAAAATGATGAGCATATTACCTTTGGACGAGTACAAGTCTTCATGAATCAGGCGTGTTTGGGATAACTGATGAAGAAGGCTTTAGCACAGAACCCCAATCTTTTGCGAACATTGATTGGGCTCTCATTAACACTCATATTCATGCTCTCATACGCAGTATATGGAGCCACCGTTTCACCAAATTACTACATCTACCAAACAGAAGCCACAAATACGGAATTCAAAGAAATTGATTTGGACAAACAGGTCATCAATAATCAAACATATTGGACTGCAGTTGTAGAGACCGATGCTCAAAACCTAACCTGGGTAAATATGACTGTTGAGGATTTAGCGACAGGAGCCGTCATAAAGTTATCAAATACTGCTAAATTATACAGTCATCAATTCCTTGGCGTAGAAGATGCTAAGGTGACAGTTGATGGTGATAAAGTGGACTTTAGATGCTCTGAGCATTGCCAGTTTAGCGATACAATAGAGGTAGAAGCCGAAGAATCGAGTATCGAATTGCGCTCTCTGACATCGACCAATCCCGCTAGGCGATCAAATGGAACGGTGTATGCAGACGATATACAAGAAGCGGAAGAAGAGGCCCGGAAGGAAATTGAATATCTGCACGGTTCCTCACAACTCCTCATCCAAATACTCGAGCCAGGGAACAAATCTATCCAGCCAATAATTCAAATCCAAACAGTAAACGAAGAGTTTTCCTCGATCGAAGTGTACTCCATCGATGCTGCTACAGAATTT
>CALBJF010000151.1 GCA_937892665.1 uncultured euryarchaeote
TGGAACCATTACTCCTCCAGAAATAAGGGACCTTCATCAGGCAGGAATTTCCAAAATCTATTCTCCAGATGATGGGCGAAAGATGGGACTGATGGGTATGATTCATCACTTGATGGAACAGGCTGCCGAAGTGGACTTGATCAGTGATACGCGAATGCAATCTCTCAAAGGACCTGTCACAGCAAATGATATGGCAGATGTAGGACTTTTGCTTACACTTTCTGAATCAGCAGATGATGCATCATTCAAATCTATGCTTGAGTTATGCCGTTCGTCTGACAAAGAAGTACCTGTGATTGGATTTACAGGAACAGGTGGCGCTGGAAAATCGAGCCTTCTCGATGAATTGATGCTACGAATTCAACGAGATAATCCTGGCAAGAAAGTATGCCTGCTCTGTGTTGACCCAACACGAAAGAGAACTGGTGGAGCACTTCTGGGCGATCGTATTCGAATGAATTCACTTTCTAACAATGATCTCTACATGCGCAGTCTTGCAAGTAGAGGAAGTGGTTCTGAAATCAGTGCAAACTTAGACCGCGCAATAGATGTTGCAAAGGCTGTTGGTTTCGATCTTATCTTCTGTGAAACAAGTGGAATTGGCCAAGGAAGCGATGCGATCACTTCGGTTGCAGACCGCTCCTTGTACGTCATGACTGCAGAATTCGGAGCACATACTCAACTTGAAAAGATTGAGATGCTCGATGTCGCAGATGTTGTTGTTCTCAATAAATACGAAAAGCGAGGGAGTGAAGATGCTCTTCGAGCAATTCGAAAGCAGGTTCGAAGAAACCGAAACATGTTCGATGTTGCAGATGAAGAACTTCCCGTTGTTGCAACAATTGCAAGTCAATTCGCAGACCCTGGGGTGGATTCATTGTGGCAGAAGCTCTCACCTCTTGTTGGATTTGAAAGCCGAGCACCTATGGAAATCCTTGGGGAACGAAAAGGCGTCATACCTCCTGAACGGGTTCATTATCTCTCAGATATCTCTGCAACAGTCAGAGATTATCACCAAGCAAATTCAGAAGTTGCTCAGAAATTGCGCCTCTGTCAACATCTTGAGACTGCAAAGAAACATGTTCCATCAGT
>CALBJF010000152.1 GCA_937892665.1 uncultured euryarchaeote
ATTTATGATTGTAAAGGACTGCTTTCCAGAGTCTCCACGAGGGATGAATAACAAGGGAGCCATTGTTTCATCAGATACGCTAATTCCCGCAAAACTTGTCGGTGAAACTTCCACTCGGAAATCGAGTTCTGCATTCGTAAATCTCCCGTTATTACTGCCATTTACAAATAATTGCAAATCAAATCCAAACCCGGAGACAGTTTGATTCGGTGCTTGAATTGCTAATTGGACTGATTCCTGACTGAGTACGGACACTGAACTTGGTGGATTAGAATATCCAATTGACCAGCCATCTGGAGCGAGACTCGTAGACCATTCAAGATCCAAATCCGAATTACCAGTATTTTCAACTATAAATTCTGTGAATGAGAAAGCATTGTTCACTGGTGTTGTTATCAGAGTACCAACATTGGATACAAGCTTTACATCCAAGTTCTCGCCTACAACAAGAGAGGTGGAATTCAGCGTGAACATTTGAGGAGAAGATTCAACTCTGAGAGTATATGTGTTCGAGTTACCTTCTCGAGCGGTTTCTGGAACAAATAGGCGCATTTCTACATCACCAGATTGACCGGGAGCGAGCGTAACCGACAACGATGTTGAACTGATTTCTTCATCGTATTCAATCTCGGCTCCCCATGTAGGATTACCACGTTCGAGTGTTACGGCAAACTCGAGAGGGACATTCCCTTGGTTTTGAATCGTGTGATTAAAGTAAACCAACTCACCAGTATCAGCAAACACTGGTAAAGCGAGCGCACCAGGCCCTACTGCTCCATTTGGACTGTAGAGGTCGGAACGGAATGCCTTGAGTTCCGATACTGCCACATTGACAGTCTCAACTCGATTCAATGTAGGGTCTGTTGGCGAGGTAACAACACAGGTGACCTGGTCACTTGATCCTGCAAGTGGCTCTCCGTTTGCGATTGAGGGGATGAAGACGTTCACGTCCATGCTTAGATCTTGAAGAATATTGAGGGGTTCAAATTCAAGAGATGATGAATTAGAATTTCCAAGCATAATCTGCCATTGTGAAGAGGATGTACATGACATCGTATACTGAGCAGCAGAGTTACCTGTGTTCCTCACACCAATTGAGAATCCTGTTCGTTCACCGGGCTTAGCAGAAACCCCGGATGTTCCAGAAGGTACAACGTCAACAGAATCAACTTGCCCTATTTCGATGTACAGGCGTTGTGTGTGTGAGACTGTCGGTTGATTTTGGTATCTGGCTGTCACATCAACAATGAATGAACCAGCACGTGCATAGCGATTTGTGGCTCCATCGAAATTTGCTGATGTATCGTCTAAATTGAGCGTTAAGTAAATTGTATCATTCTCTTGACCTTGTCCAGAAATGGTAAACGCACCTGTTTGATTTACTGATTTCGACCAAGAGTCTTCTGGGCTCAGAAGGAGAGTGGGATAGATTGGATCAGGCTCCTGGACGCTTGATACTGTCAAACTTACCGGACGCTCTCCCGTACCTTCATGGGCGATGACGAAGGGCAATGAGAGACCTGTTTCGTTGCGAACGTCCATTGTTACGGATGCTGCTGAATCACGATCTTGTGATGTAGTGGGTATGCTTCCATCAGGATTTTGGAAGATTACGCGTAGCCCTTGCGCAGTCACTTCAATATCGAGTTCAATGATGTTGTTATCTATACCGTTTACTGCATCGTTTAATTCTTGAACTTGGTTGCTCGTATCAAGCGAAAGTCTGAGTTTATGCACACCGGTGGTTGAAAATTGTGTAAAGAACGAAACTGAATCAAGTGAACCGCCGTCTAAAGAAGTCCTGTTTGAATCGTAAAGTATTGAACCACTCGTTACATCTTCAAACTGGATTCTGTAAGGACCGGAGGCGAGTGTTCCTTGATTATGCCATGCAAGTGAAATCGAAACCAAGTCCCCTTTGAGGGGAGTTAAAGAAGAAGGAAGGATGCTGTTACCGAACGTGGTTAAATCAGCCTTAGGAATCAAGGTTGCATCAGCAGCAAGAACGATACTGTAGCGTTGAGAACTGCCTCCTCGATGTTCAACAGTAACCATCCACTCCCCGTTTTGTGTTGTCGCCCCTGCAGGGATACGAATACGCTCGATATTGTTCAGGTTGTCAGCAGAACCTCCAGTTGTCGAGATTCCTGAAGAGAAATCATTACCCAAGTAAGAGGTTCCATCAGGTGCAATCAAAATCAAATCTAAATTATTCAACAGACGGGATTCGGATTGGGCAGCATTTGCACTCGCTTCTGCATCGCTCCATGCCAAGGTAATGTCAATACCCTTCGATCCGTCAAGGTCGAAGGAATAAATCAGTGAGAATCCTGCCTGGAGTTCACGCTCATCATCCTGAAATACATCCAGAGAAACGCCAGAAAACGAAGGATTGAGGCTATTTTCGAGATCGATTTGACCCCATCCCTCGTTTGCATTGGGTATATCTGGCGTACCCAAATCTTCCGCTCCGTTGATGAGAGTGGCTTTGATTAAGCTTGCAGATGGTTTGTTGATTCCAGCAACTTCCCGTAGATATTCCCGGGCAAGAGATGCTGAACCGCCTGCTACTGCTGTTGCCTGAGATGTTCCGCTAAGTTGCATGTACATTGAACGGCCGTTTGGGTGAGTGCCAGTGCCACAGACTGAACCAACAACGTTCTTTGCTTCCTCAGCTCGTGCAGAACAAATACCATCACCTGGAGCCACTAAATCAGGTTTAATTCTTCCATCGAGAGTTGGCCCTTCCGATGAATATGAGCTAACGCTACCATTAACGCTTGAACCAATGGAAAGAACATTCTTAGCAGTTCCTGGAGCAGTAATCTTGGAGGAACCGGTGCCGCCATTGTCGCCAACAGAGAAGACTGGAAGGAGATATTTATTGTTGGAGACATATTGATCAGTCGATCTTGAATCAGCAGTAT
>CALBJF010000153.1 GCA_937892665.1 uncultured euryarchaeote
AAGGATGTATGCGGTTCAAAGTCCCCATTCTCTCCAATGCAGTGAAGGGAAATTATGGACTCTTTTACAATACATTCAGATTCGATAGTGGATTGATCGTTCTCTAATCGCTGTAAAGGAATTTTTTGAAATTCATGCCCCATCGTCTTCGACCTCAATATCAAAAAATTCAAACTGTATAGCCACTAATTCTGCAGAACTTTTGGCAGAAGAATATGCTTCTAATGGTTCGGCATTAAGTTCTAAGAACCTATTACCCCAACGGAATTTACTGAGAATCATTTCCGCCTGTTCATATTCTCCCATGAGTACGCATGCAGCTGCAATCGCTTCTACTGTGGATAATTTCGATGGTTTACCCCAGTTCACAGGGTTAGCAGCAAGAAGAAGTGGCAATGTTCGGGCTTGAAGCCTTGTTCTTTTCATGACTGTCTCGACTGATGATTCAATATGAGCCCAAGAACAATCTAGGCCTACAATGGCTCCATTTCCTTTGAACAACTCTTTGTCTTCGGGACCCAATACTTTTCCGCAGAGCGGTTCGAGAATAATGCCTTTACGCGGCAATCTTCTGAAATCTTTGTGGAGCTTCAGTAAATCATCCTTAGAAGCACGTACTGCAGTATTCTTCTTTGGATCATCTTGAGCAAGCCAGATGGCATGAAGCGGGATTGGCATAACTTCACTTCAAATCTTTGAGATAGTCCCCAATGGTCATGCCCCTGGATTGACTAGATCTGCCCACCATGGATTCGTGATCATTCGCCGATTCAATCATTAATGAAACCCCTAAAATCATCTCTAATTTCCGGATAACAGCATCCGTAGGAGGCTTTCCTGATTCTGCAGATTTTATGACATTAATTGTTTCAGCCATTCGCTTTGCGAGTTGAACTTGATCCCATCCTTTGGCTTCGCGACTCGATGTAATCCTACGAGAAAAGTCTGATGCAAGTTCTTTTTCCCTCTTATTCATCAGATTATTCCGCTTTGTCTTCGATGGTTGGGAACTACGCTGAGGTGTAGAACGTGCTCTTGATAATCCAGGAGCTTCCTGTTTGGGCTGGAGATTTAGTTGCCCTATGCATCTCTGGCAAATTGCTAGCATTGCTTTGTTAACACGGTGTTCACGTGTAGATACCTTAGTTGCCCCACATAACTCACAATCCGCCATAGTATCTCCATTTTCTCCTGGCCTCGACAATTCATGAACCCTTCGCAATGAATCCCCATGGAGACAACGATGCGTTGATGAACCATCGGCGTCAGGAGTAATTGATTACGATGGGTAGTGAAGTAGAGCGCGGCTCCGATTCAATGAAATCCTCCAAAGATGATGACCTCCAAGTTTTGGAATCTGAATTTAGGGATCTACAAGAAAAAACACAAGTGCTGATTAGTGAGAGAACACATCTCGAATCAGAACTAAGAAGTGTCAAAAAACAAGCATCACGCCTCGAAGAGGAGGTGCGACACTTGCGATCTCCTCCGTTGATTATTGGTTCCATACAAGACGTACTAGATCCTGAAAGAGCAATTGTTCGTTCATCAAACGGTACGGTATTTCAAGTTGCACTAAATCAAAGGATCGAGCCATCCCTCCTAAAACCAGGTACAAGAGTGGCATTGAATCAAGACACTCTTTCAGTTATTGAAGTTCTCAATGATGCCTGGGATCCAATCGTGAGCGGATCTGAAATGATTGAGAAACCAGATACAACATACGAGATGGTTGCTGGATTAGATGAAGAAATTCTATCGGTTCGAGAAGCAATTGAACTTCCTTTATTGAAACCTCACCTGTTTGAAAAAGTGGGCATAAAAGCGCCGAAAGGAGTGCTTCTCGTTGGCCCTCCTGGTTGCGGTAAAACTTTGTTGGCAAAAGCTGTAGCGCACCATACGAATGCTACATTTATTCGAATGGTTGGTTCAGAACTCGCGCAGAAATATATCGGTGAAGGTGGGAGACTTGTTCGTGAATTGTTTTCACTGGCAAAAGAAAAATCTCCATCTGTAATATTCCTTGATGAAATTGATGCTATTGGGGCAAAACGATTGGATGGCTCCACAAGTGGTGACCGTGAAGTACAACGAACATTAATGCAACTTCTTGCTGAACTCGATGGATTTGATGAATTAGAAAATGTCAAAATCATTGCCGCCACAAATAGGCCGGATATCCTCGATGATGCATTATTAAGGCCAGGCAGATTTGATCGAATCATAGAAATACCAATTCCTAATGATGTTTCAAGAACTGAAATTCTTCAATTGCACCTCGATTCAATGAATACAAAGGGTGTAAGAATCAAAGTGATTTCTCAATCAACTGAAGGATTTAGTGGTGCAGAACTCAAGTCAGTCTGTGTTGAATCTGGTATGATTGCAATTCGGCAAGAGCGAAGTGTAGTCAAACATTCTGATGTGATGGAGGCGATTCAACGACTCCAAAAGAAAAAATCCAGAGGAGGAATTACTTCTTCTCCGGATGGATTGTATGGTTGAACAGGTCAATGTTCAAAGTCCTTAGCCAAAACCATGTGCCATGGGCAAGTCCATCATCGAATGCGTACCGAACATTTCCGAAGGCAGGGATATTCAAAAAATTAATCGAATAGTCGACGCTGCTCGAATTCCTGGTGTTAAGATTCTAGGTATCGAACCAGATTCTGATTACAATCGTACAGTGATCACATTTGCAGGCGAACCTTCTGATGTAGAACATGCTGCATATTTACTCATCAAAGAATCTATTCTTGAAATTGATATGAGAAATCATTCTGGTGAGCACCCGCGAATGGGTTGTGTAGATGTGTGCCCATTTGTACCCATATCAGGTGCTTCTATGGAACAATGTGTAGACATTGCCAAACGAGTAGCACGTAAGGTGGGTGATTTATCAGTACCCGTTTTCATGTATGGGGGAG
>CALBJF010000154.1 GCA_937892665.1 uncultured euryarchaeote
CCGAATTCAATGATATTCTTACCAATCTAGAGGAAGGTTTGATTGGTTTCGATGACGCCTATGCGAAACTGAGGGAAGTAGATGAGTGACCAAGTTGAGATGACAAATCCTGTTGACCAATCGATTGGTGGTATGTCCGGGCATGTGCTTCGAAGAGTCATCCACCTCAGCATGTCCTTTATTCCGGTCTTATATTTTGAATTTGGAGAAGCAACTGCAGACGCAGTAAGCCTCTCATTGTCTCAGTTAGTTTCTGTTGTTATTCTCGTTGCAATCATGGGGGAGGGTCTTCGCCTCAAGTTTGGTGTTACTATAATCGGTCAGCGAGCATATGAGGCCAAGCAAGTCTCTGCATTAGCCTGGGGCGCTATAGCCGTTGGTATGGTTTTGCTCCTAGCACCTGAAAAGGCGTATGCGTATCCACTCATCTTGAGTCTCTCACTTGGAGATCCGCTCCTTGGGGAGATGCGAAGAAAAGATTTTTCTGTATCGACAGTCATTTGGGCTGGTGCGCTTGGAATTGCCACAATTTGGGCTTGCTGTGCAATATGGGTGGAAACTCCATGGCTTCTCGTAGCATTGATGGGTCCAATGTGTGTTGCTGCAGAATGGCCTCGATTACGATACATCGATGACAACGCTACAATGCTGCTCATTCCTTTGGCCTTGGTCTTAATTCTCGAACCCTTTTTCGGAGTTATGTGAGGTCGAACCGCCGCCATATTGAAGAATCGGGGCGTTTACGGGTGGTTGTTGATACCCATGTATGACGATAATTCATCCTCCGACCCGCCGCAATCGGTTTACTATGCCTTCTTTGGACTCGCTGTAATTCTCTTAGCGGTTGTGGCATTCAAGTACCCATTGTGGTGAAAATATACATTGCAAAAGCGATGGTATAAACGTCATGGACGTTTCCTGTGAGATATGTGTGGGATTTCTGGCATGGTTGGTTCGCCAGAACCTTCTGTTGTCAAGAGTATGACACGTCTCCAACATCATCGAGGGCCGGATGGCACTGGGTTCTGGAATGATGAGCACATCTCCCTCGGTCATTCACGTCTCGCAATTGTCGATCTGGAAGGAAGTCCCCAGCCGATCTCTTCTGACCATGGTTGCATCCTCATTGTCAATGGTGAGATCTACAACTACCAAGACCTTAGAGAGAGTAACAAAACCTATCCCTGGAAGACGATGGGTGATAGCGAAACAATTCTTGCATTGCACAAAAGTGCAACACACGGATTAGACCATCCAATCGCAGAAGACCATTGCAATTGGTTGAAACAACTTGATGGAATGTTCGCATTGAGTCTTTGGGATCCAGTGAGCAAACAATTGATTCTTGCTCGTGATGAAATGGGTATCAAACCTCTCTTGAGAACAACCATTGACGGATCACTGCTCTTTGCTAGCGAAGCCAAGGCCTTCCATGCACATCCGCAATACAGTCCTAAAATGGACATGAAGGCTCTACTTGCTCGACTTGTTTGGGAATATCCTCTTGATGGGACATCGTTGTTTCAGGGTGTACATCAAGTTCGACCAGGAACTGTTGAAGTTTGGACTGTGGATGATGGTATTGCAACATTGGAAAGTCATGCTCGATTCTCTCGGCCCGTGTTTAATCCCACAGATTCATGGGATGTGAATCAAGGGTCAAGCCTTCTTCTCGATGGATTCATCGAGAGTGTTGGTCAGCGATTAATGTCTGACGTACCAGTGGGTATCGTTCTCTCAGGGGGACTTGATTCCTCTCTGGTCGCTGCAGTAGCGAGTGATGCTGCTAAGAGGTACGGGCGTCCAACTCCTGCTTGTTGGACTGTTGCAGAAAGCGAAGATAATCCCGATTGGATGGCGGCTGAACTCGTTGCATCCGCATTAGATTTAGAACATCATCAATCGATCATGGATTCTGATTCATTCTCGCATCATTTACCTTCTCTTTCTTGGCATGGTGAGGACTTAGACGTCTCAGTATTATTCTTCCAACCCTTGTTTCAGGAAATGTCGAAAGTTGTACGTGTTGGTCTATGCGGTCAAGGAGCAGACGAGATACATGCTGGATATCCACGATATGTCGATTTGAAACATCACCAACAACAACTCGAAGCCCGCATGTCGAACCTAGATCACCCCTTTGCTGCATCTCTTCAAACCGAATCTCTGTCAGATGATTCACGTTGGTGGACACAAGACCATCGCCCTTCAACTCACTTGAGTTCTCTGCAAAAGACATTACAATTTGAGATGGATCATGGTCAACTTAGTAATTTCCAACTTCGTCTTGTTGATCGTCACTCTATGGCGCATTCACTGGAAGTTCGAGTTCCTTTCCTTTCACGTGCACATCGGCAAGAAGCAATGC
>CALBJF010000155.1 GCA_937892665.1 uncultured euryarchaeote
ATGCATTCCTGAAAACGATGTTTTCGTTTGATGGGTTAATGTAAGGGATGGGACTGTTTCCATTTCTGCCCATTCGGTGCATAATTTCATCCAAGTTTCCAAGTTATCTCCATGCGCATGCAAGATGATATGAACTGAAGATTCGATTGCACGTTGAAGATGTTCGGCGCCATCTCCGTCACTCACAACACAGAGTACTTTGGAGAGATCATCAACTGCCCCAACTGCTCCATCAGCAGCAATGAAACGTGCCCCTGGATCGTAGTCAGAAGTTCGAATCTTCTCAGAACCCGCCCCTATGACGTAGAGTTGGTTTGCTGCATGAAGGTCTTCTCGGAGTTCGATTGTTGACTGGTGGCGTTGATTAACACTCCATTCTTCACGCCCAAAGGGGTGTGGTATAGAAAACAAAGATTCCATTCGTTCAGCAGACTCTACATCGTTTTTAATCGAGTAACCGAATGCTTCGCGGACCTCGTCTTGTAACGCAAGAAGAGGCTCTAGCACATCGTTGAACACACACTACCCTAGAGGGAGATGTTGAAGAAAGGTTTGGGTTGTCAAGTTCATATGGTATCGGGTTCATTCGTCTGATGTGCCCCGACCAACAAGTCAACCAATCGTCACTGATGAAGTGACGCTTGCGCGCTATCCATTCTTGCCTCAAGCAAGCGGGTGGATACAGAATATGGCTGCGAAGCATAACATTTCATTGGACGATTTAATCGACGGCCCACTCATGGAATCTGCTCGGAAACGAGCACGTATCCGACTGGTTGATACTGTTCAATCAAAGGAAGGTGTTGAATTGAGTGGCGGTGATATCCATACTGAAGAAGGGCGGTTGATTGAAGCCTTCTCATTCTATTATGCTCGACTTGTCATCTGCGCCTCAGAGGACGAGCGTCTTCTCGCTCGATGGGCTCAAGCAGAAGCTGCGAGAGCAGAACATCTTCTGATCAGAGATGCTGCAAATCTTGAACCGATTGCTCGCACATACATCTCTGTACTCGACAAAGTTGAGGGGGGAAATGCATTTCGACGAAACATTGCTTCTTCAGATATTCAAGCGCTAAGACAGACAAAGGATGGATTGGAATGGAGCCTCGGTCTTTCTGATTTTATCGAGGTATGTCCTCGTATTACTGGAAACCGTTGGAGGCTTCCGAATTGTGATGTTGAGAATGGTATTGTTCGACTTCATAATGAAAACAAATACAGTTCAACTGCAAAACTTGCAAGATTGTTGCGTGAACACATCAAGTCCGATGTTGAACGTGAAGGCGTTCAAAAAATGGCAGAAGTGACGACTGATTTAGCCATCCGATTAGCGGAACCTGTTGGAATGGTCAGGAATCTTCTGAATCAGAAAACCAGTGAAGCAATTGCCTTAGTTGGTGCAGAAGAAGAGGATTGGCCGCCTTGTATGAGAAAAGCCGTAGCAGACCTTTCAGGGGGCGTGAATCTCAATCACTTTGGGCGTCTGTTCCTTGCATCCATGGCTGCAACATTGGCTTTACCAAAGGAATCCTGTGTTGATTTCTTCAGAGGTGCGCCTGACTTCAGCGAGGGTACCACGTCCTATCAGGTCGCTCACGTCTATCAGCACGAGTACACGCCGTCCAGTTGTTCTAAGTTGAAAGTAAATCACAATTGTCCCGTTTTACCAGGGGACAACAGGTTATGCGATCAGCCATGGCTTGACCATCCACTGAAATACATTCGCGCTACTCAGCGGCGAAAGCGACGCGAGCAACAAGCCCAAGTACCTCAAGAACAGCCTCCAACAGATTCAGAGCAAACAAGAGTTTCAAGTGGAGGAACGGATACCATTGAACAGGGAGCGAAATGACACGAGTACTTGTCCTAACTGTTGACCGAGACAATGATCTTGGAATCAAAACCTCAATTCGAGGCCCTGTCATTGGTCGCAGACAAGTGCTCACTGCTGCCCTTAAGCTTGGTATTGCTGATCCAGAAGAGAGCGATACAAACGCAATTCTTGGCGCTCTTTCTCAACACGACTCTCTGCTTGAAACAGGTGGGGAAGATGACGAAGTCGAGGTTGCGATTCTTACTGGTGACGAGAAGGTCGGTGTACGGTCTGACCGTGCAATTGCTGCTCAATTAGAGGAAGTTGTTTCAGCCTTCCAACCTGATGAGGCTGTCTTAATCACCGATGGAGCAGAAGATGAATCTGTTTTGCCAATCATCCAATCACAAGTTCGTATTGACCATGTCCAAAAGGTCATCGTCAAGCAATCAAAGGGTATTGAAGGGACTTACTATTACATCGTAAAGGCGCTCGAAGATCCGAAATGGAGAGCCAAATTCATGATTCCATTTGGATTAGTTCTTGCCATATTTGGCCTAGGAATTATGCTTCCAAATGAGATTGGAGGCATCGTTATTGGTGGCCTTCCATTGCTTCTCGGTTTGTTCATATTCGCCAAGGGTGCTGGTATCGAAACAACCGTCAATCGAGTTGTTCAGGAAATGCGAGATAACGCAGATGCTGCTATGTTTTCTTCTCTGTTATGGACTGCGACTGTGTTCAGTGCTATCTTTGCAGGGGCAGAAGGATGGCAAACATTTGACAATCTCGTGGATACTGAAACAACATCAATTCTTTGGATGCAAGTTGCAAACTCATCCTTGGCATGGATTGTTATTGCCTTCCTCACTTCGACGGCTGGATTCATGCTCTTGCGCTTGAAGCGCGGAAGTTTCTCAGGACAGTTGCTTGTTTTGAGCATCTTTGGAATGGTTGTTTACTCGTTTGTCAATACTGCTCTTGAAATTGCAATTGATATCCTAAGCGGAGACGATTACGAATTCAATGTCACAAACATTGGAAACACGTTATCTGTACCTCTTGCCTGGATTGTTGCTCTATGGCTTACAATGACCATTGTCAAGGGATTAAAAGCCAAGCAGGCTCAATCAGAGCGCTATTGGGGCATCTGATCAAAGTACAAACTTTGGCAAGTGTCGAGCAATTGTGCTATGGCTGACAACACCAGCAAGTACGCCATCATCGTTGACAACTGCAATTTGGTTCAAGTCATGAGTTAGCATGAGCGCCCCTGCTTTGAGGAGAGGTGTTTCGAGACGTACAGTCAATGGAGGAAGGTTGACGAGTTGTTTTGCTTCAATACCATGCATCCAAGCAATTGAACGATTAACTGTCTTTCTTGAAATGAGTTTCAAGACATCAATGGCATGAATACGGCCCATTGGAACTCCATCACGATTGACGATGAAGAGATGATCTAACTCTTTCATCGTCATCGCTTCAAGGACATCGGCCATTGAAGCAGTGGATCGAACTGCTCGAGGTTTTTGCATAACCTCTTCACACGTAAGTCTACGAACATCGAGTCTGTTTTTACCAGACTGCTTTCGTACGCTGTTGTTTGATTTTCGTCGATTAAGGCTTGCCATATCTTACCCTTCTTGTCCTGCGCCCCACTGGTAACTCATATCAAGGCTTGTACGGCTATCCCTTCCAGATTACAGTATATGAACTCCACAATCAGGTTCCGAGAACAAAACGACTCAAACCTCAATACACAAGAGTTCGACGGCGTTGTATGAGTTCAATCCCAGTCGACGTATTAACTCGGATTTCAGGTCTGCAAGGCTACGAACGCCAACTCGAAGTTACCTCTGTTGCACAACAGTATGGAATGGCTCCTGAAGAAGTCGAAGCGATTGCGAACCGATTCGCAAAAGGAGCTCCTCAGTCTTCAATGGCTGGATTCCAACCAGTAGCGAACAAAGAAATTCCACAGATTCCTTCACAAGCACAACAGATTCCTGTCGATCAGATGAGATTCCAATACGATCCTACAGATGGAGCAAAGAAGCGCCGTTCTCAAGTCGATCAAGCAATCCTCTGCCCTGCATGCGGTGTTGCCCTAGGCATACCTAGTCAACGACCGATCAAGGTCACGTGTCCACAATGCCTCCATGAGGCTCTGTTTCAGTAAGTCAGAATCATTCGTCTGCTTTGACAAGCATGCCCATTACTGAAGCTGCAAGTCCAAGTACACCGGCAATAATTGCCATGAAGAAACTCATACCGAGTTCCATACCATCTTCGAGTTCTGGCTTTATGAGGAGCCATCCAATTGCTCCAAGTAACATCATGCCACCAGCACCCAAAGATACCAACTTCTGTACAATAGTAGGTATTCCGTTCATTGCATCAATTCCTGCCATTGGGAGGATTATCATTGCTGCGAAAAGACCTGCCATTACAATTCCAACCCAAAGGCCAATTGTTCCGATCGTCCCAGCAGTAGCCAAGTCACATAGTTCCTCATTATCACTACTTTCATCACAACCCTCGCCAAATTCAACGACTACTGTTCCGAAAGCTCCCATGTCCACTTCTGCTTCCGAGAGGCTGTAGTTAGCTTCCATTCCATCTTCAGATGCAGTCAGCCATGAAGACCCAAGTACTGCGAGTAGTCCAAGTACGAGTGAAAGTACCACCATTGCTGCCATTACCATTCCTTTTGTTTTATTATCCATATTTCTTCACCTTTTAGGTAGACTGTTATTTTTTTGTTTGGTATATATATCCCTACTACGGAATATAAGTCAGAAACACTGTTTTCTGGCATAGCCACGAAAGCGAGAATTGATTAGACTGATTTTTTTAATGGTTCCATGAGCCTCCCTACAACGCCTCGCCTTTGGCCGTATGAGCCGCTTAACTCTCCGCTTCCGCTACCGAAGCAACCTGTCATTTTTTCACAAGATGAATTGTTTTGGATCGAAGCTGAACCAATCGAAGCAGAGGCAATGTCAGTTGATGAACTAAAGAATACTGTCTCGGATTGGAGATCAGCATCTGGAGATTCAATCGATTCGATTCTGTCCTCGCTTGGGGCCCCGCTCATGCAAGAACGACGACTTATTCTCTTGGTTGGAGAATTGGCCAATCCGTCTCGCTTGTACGATATCGGCGCAGGACCAATGCCCATTATCAATGTTCGAATCGATGATGTGTGTCGCACTTGGAATGATACACTGGATGCTCGAATGGTTCAACCTGGCGTCCATCATATCACCTTAGCTCGAACGCAAGGATGGTGGGAATCGACACACCTTGGCTTTGCAACGTTGCCTCAAATTCGACAACTGATTGAATACCTTGGCGAGGGTTCAAGCATAAAATGGAAACCTGCAAAACTCGCTGAAGGCTCACTCCATGTTCTTCATGATACAACCATGGAGGCTCCAACAATCGATGACATCCAATGGAATGGGACTGTCGAATTGGTCGAACGTGAACGCCCTGCATTTGATGGACCTCAACTCCCTTTCGAAGAGGTCTTTACGCCGATTCATACACTAGCAGGATGCTACAATCACCGTGGACGATTTGCTCGATGTATCCATTATTTGCAACGCTCATTCCATGACAACATCTACCGCCGTGGATCGGCTCGAGTGTGGAGTGATGTCATTTCTGTAATCAAGAAATAGACTCGATGAGAACAATGCTCATGAGGCACCGTGCGTTGGGAAGGACAAGAGGGATTCGATGATCATCGCACCAAGTGTTCTAACAGCAGACCTTGCAGCCCTAGGAAATGCCTGTCAAGAAGCCGTTTCTGCTGGACTTGATTGGCTTCATCTCGATGTTATGGATGGAAACTTCGTCCCGAATCTTACCTTTGGGCCTCCAGTCATCAAGCAACTGCGAAAACACTTGGGAGAGGGCCCTGTATTCGATGCTCATTTAATGATCGAGAATGCTGAAACCATGTATCAAGATTACATTGATGCTGGTTGTAATCACCTCACTGTCCATGTTGAAGCAGTCACCCATCTCCATCGTCTCCTTCACGCAATTCGTGAAGCAGGTGCAGGTGCAGGAGTCGTCCTGAATCCAGCAACTCCCGTAGACATCGCTTTGGAAGTCTTGCCCGATGTTGATCTTGTACTGATCATGAGTGTAAATCCTGGATTTGGAGGACAATCTTTTATTCCAACTGTTGAAGCCAAAATCCGTAAACTTCGCAAAGCAATCGATGAACAAGTCGCTGCTGGTGGACGAGAAGTCCAGTTGCAAATTGACGGTGGCGTCAAGACACACAACATTGCTATGCTGCAAGAATGGGGTGTTACCAACGCAGTCGTCGGTTCAGGACTCTTCAATGATAGAGGGAGTGTTGCTGACAACCTTACAATGCTTCATGAAGCCCTCAATGTCTGAGTGATTTGATGCGAATCCTGTTGGTGACATTGCTTCACCCGCTTCCTACAAACGCTGCAAGAGGTACATTCGTAGCAGACCATGCACAGCTCCTACGCGACTTGGGACATGATGTGCGTATTGTCAACCCTTTACCACGAATGTTGCAGTACATGGAACAACGTCGCTCTACACTGACTGGTGTAGCGAAATCTCCTAAGAAATTCAAACATAATGGATTTGAAATCTTCTCTCCGCGATTCATGGCACTCTCTGATCACCCGTACCCTTCTCTCACCTCAAGGAGTATACGTAATCGAAAGAAAGCCATCGAATCTTGGCTCGGAACCTGGCGCCCAGAACATATCATCTGCCATACGCTTTGGCCAGTTGGGGAACTCGCAAAAACACTCGCAAAACGATGGAATGTGCCTTGGACAGGTGTTGTTCATGGCCACGATGTTGATGTTGGTCTTGACCATTCAACAATCGGAAAAAGAATCCGTTCGATGATGGAATCTGCGAATTCAATGGTCTTTGTCAGTCAAGGATTAAAACAATCTGCTGAACAACGAAATGTCTCACCAAAGGCTTCTTTTGTCATCTCTTGTCATTCAGAAATGGATGCAGAGTGGGCTCGACCAATGAAGCCATGGAAGGGAAGATGGAGAAGAGAGGCAATCGATATTCTGTTCCCTTCTGACCCGCGACGCCCCGAAAAGAACAATTTACTCGCTCTTCAAACTGGCGAGATTCTTGAACATCGTGGATGGATTGTCGGAATGACGACGCTGAAACAACAGCCGCGCAGTATCGTTTGGGACAGGATGATTGTCGCAGATATTACGCTGATTACCTCTCACAGAGAATCTGGGCCTCTCGTCGCCAGAGAGTCTATTCTTTGTGGTACACCTGTCGTTTCAACGAACGTAGGTGATGTAGGAACCTATCTTCCGGATGCTCTGGTCATCGATGAAGCAACACCTGAGCAACTTGCTGACGCCTGTGAATCCGCACTCGAAACAAATTGGATTGATAATCCAATCACTCTGCCTCGGAATTTTTCTCAGGAAGTTGTGAGCCAACAGTGGTCTGCATTGCTTCAAGGGCCTGAGGAAGAAGAATGAATAATGGAAGCCCAGAAAGCGCCCACCAGGATCGTTCAGAAAGCGCAAAGCACGTCATGAAAACAAGCCCAATCGTCAGGATCCATTGGAATCCACGACCTTTGAATTCCTTCCACCGCTGACTCAACACAATGCCTGCAAACAGCATGATGAATGTCGAAGCGACTGAAGCATATGCAGCCATCTCAAGAGCAGTTCCAACACTCTTATCAGCCCCCCAATTGATCAAAAACCATCCAATCAGCGTTGCCATAATCACAACAAGAGCGATGAGGCCAGTAAATCTCCAAGGCCGAGTTCCTGCTTGTAGAGAGGTGTAGGACGGTACGCTCAACACGGTCATTGCCCAGCCTGCAAGTAAAAGCATGAAGATATCTTGAGCTGAAGCACCAAGGCTACCATCGAAGTATTCATTTGGAAATGCAACAGGAAGCAGTAGTGTAACGATGCCAGCACCCGATAATAATCCAATCGGCACTAATCCAAAAGCAATGGATTCAACTCGATTGAGATGGCCATTGTAGAGTTCATCATCATCACGAGAAGCACCAAGGACAGGGAGTAATGCTGCCCTCATAGCCTGAGGGATAAGTAGCCCTGCAAGCCAGGCAAGTTGAGCAACATGAAACAGAGCAACTTCTTCAAGTCCTAATTCCACTGAAAGAATGAATTTCTCGATTCGAATAACATAAGGTAAGACGCCCAAAGTGATTGCAAAGGGTAGGGCTGCAATGAGAAGTGATTTCTTATTCTCCCAAATCGATCCTAATTCCTTGAAATCTGTTTTCTTAACCTGATTCACATTTGCAACTCGGTATGCGCCCCACAGCGCAAGCAGACAGCCAATGCTTGCACCGATCAAGAAGACAAGCGCATACCAGACTACATCGGTCGAGGATGCAAAGTAGAGGAAACCATAACCAGCAGTCGTTATGCCTCGTTCAACCACCTTTGTAATTGACTCAAACCTCGCGTCTCCAGAGGCTCGTAAAGCGGTCCTAGGAGCATAAGATGCGATATGAACAAGAGCGATTACAGCCGCTAACAACATCAAACTGTCGTGGGCTCCAAGGTGAAGAACGAGTCCACAAGCAAGAGGTGCAAATATCAGTGCAGCAAGAATTTGTAAACGGTATATTTGGACCATTCCAGACCAAATTGAAGATGGTTTCCTCGGACCATCACGAGCAAGAAGGGTCGGTAAACCTAAATCGAGAAGAAGAAAGAGAGTAGCAAATAGATCAAGAGCGATGATAAGAAGGCCATAGGACTCTGCAAGTAAGGCTCGAGCAAGAAGCAACTGTCCAACAAGAGCAAGGAAGACTGCAATGATATCAGCAGCACTCAACCAGACGCTGTCACGACCAAAAGATGGGCGACGAGACGCATGGTGCATGATGCTCCCAGGCGTTGAAGACGCATGAATCAATGGGTATCATCTAAACACTCCTATTGCAGAGAATAACCCTCCTGAGACCACCTTTGAAGTGATGTAAGGCCTACCACAACCATGGCCGAGCGGTTGCAAGTACAATCCCGTTCACCGTTTGAGATTCATCATATACTCACGTGTTTGGAAAAAACTCCTGAAATAACCGTTGAATCTGAACTCTTTTGGCCGAAAGGAGAAGGACCCTTTGGATGTGTGATCGCCCTACATGGGAGCATAGGCTGGGCATCTCATCACCAAGACCATTTCAACAGTTGGCTTGATGCGGGGCTCGCAGTTTGTAAGGTAAATTCGTTCATCTCAAGATCGGTGGATTCCACGGTTGATGACCAACTTTCAGTAACCCATTCAATGATGCTCGTTGATGCATTCAGAATTCGTGCTGTGTTAGAACAAGACCCCCGTATTGGCAAGATAGGAATCGCTGGATGGAGCCTGGGCGGAACGGTAGCACTGTATTCAGCATGGGCTCCAATTATCAAGATTCTAGGGGAGCCATTTGACGCTCATTTGCCGTTCTATCCAGCAGCCCACCTTCGCCCTGAAGTTCAGGATTGGTCTGACTCGCCAATTTTAATTCTTCATGGGGATGCTGATGATTGGACTCCGGTTCATTTTGTTGAAGAAATGATGCCTCAACTACCGAATGCGACTCTGCACGTGTACCAAGGAGCACAACACTCCTTCGATAGCGAGAAAGAACTTACACCGCTTCCAAAGGCAGTTCGTTTGAAAAAGAGAACCGTTCGTATCAGCAAGAACGGATACATGTCTGGAGAACTGTTTCTCGGCATTCGACTCCCTTTGAACCAGCGCTGGCAACGACGATGGGTTATCCGAATCTTGCGGAACAGAGGAGCACACATGGAAGGCAATCCAGACGCACGAGAAGATTCACTCGTTCGGGCTAGAGGTTTCCTCAAAGAGCAACTTGGCTAGACTCATTCATAGCGGTTGAAAGATTAAAAAAACAAGTGACGCTCGTATCTTTATGCGCTCAGACATGAAACAGCATTACATTCCGATTTCACGTTCTAGAGTCAAGGAAGAATTATTCCAACTGGATCAATTGACGGATGAACTACGCATTGATCTCGGTAAGATCTCACAGATGTTGGAGGTGATTTGGCATCATTCCTCTCATGCACAGTTGGAAAAACTGAAAATATTGTATGAGAGTATGGACCCTGATCAGATTGGCACCCCTGATTCGGTGGGTAAAGAAGAATTTCTTAGGACATTGAGAAAAGCCTTACACAACGGTAACTGGAAAGAGATTAGTGAACAGGAGAGAAAGGCTGCAGAGAATGGAGAGAATATATTTCCAATCAGTCTTGATGTCAGATTAGATGAACTGGTCACTTCAAATCTGTTCAAATTAGGAGAGGTTTCCACACGTGAAACGCGTAGTTCTTGGTTTGGTTTGAAGAAAGAAAAAATTACAATCGAGGCCTTTGATAGAGTTATCCAAATCCTTCAGTACCATGATGAAGATTGGTTTGAGGACAGAAAACGAATGAAACACTATCCCGGAGAGGTTGCTGCAGGATTACATCTAAGGCTCTTTAAAACAGTACCAAAACTCGATTTAGAGACCATTTTCCCTAACACGTCACCTGAAATGCGTTATTTGGATAAGGTGAAAATAATTGCTCCCTTGGTCGGTGGTTTTTTCACACTTCTTGTTAAGTTCGGCCCGCTCTTGTATGGGGGCAATGCTGGAAATACTTCGACTTCAATTGTCAGCGGTATTTGCGTCGCATTAGGCACTTACATACTGAAATCATACATGACATATCAGAAGACACGAGACAAATACCAAACGCAAATTTCTAGAAACCTTTACTTCAAAGGCCAGGCAAACAATGCCGCTGTACTAAATATGGTCATTGATATGGCTGAAGAGCAAGAAGTCAAGGAAGCGCTTCTCGCTTACACATTCCTACTCGCAGATCAGACGAATCACAATTATGATTCTCTTGACCAAAGGATTGAGCAGTGGTTATTGGATACATTCGATGTCGAAGTGGGCTTTGAAATTGAGGACTCAATTAGAAAGCTCGCAGAAATGAAGCTTTTAGTGAAGAAGGATGATGGTTCGCTGTCTGTCTTGTCTGCTAAAGAATCACTAATGATACTGGATAAATATTGGGACACGATTTACACTTACTGATTTCATGGAAACGATATGGCGCTTCATTGTATTTGGATTGGGTCTTTTAATTTGGCTAAATAACATTGTAGGCAAAGGAATCGTTATGGTCGTCTGCATCCTCAACGGTAGGCTTTAGTATGGCCCATGTAGAATCCTTTAGTTCAACGAATCTCTTCCCATGACGAAGAAATTGTTAAATTCATTCAACAAGTATATATCATCAAGGATCATGCTTGTACTATGAGAGTTCTTACTTTTGTTATTGCATGTCTTATGGTTGCAACTTTATTGTCATCGACAAATGCACAGATGCCTAGTGCTCAAGTAGACATAACTTGTACACCAGAAGAGGTATTTTTGGATTCATTTCCTAACTCGCCAAACAATACAACGGTCGTTAATTGTATATTGACCAATCCAACCTCTTCCGAGGAAAAAGTAGAATTTAACGGAACGAGTGATGATGTGTTTGAAATCAATCTTATTGACGGAGATGAATTCATAATCCCCGCTGGAGATAGTGTAAATGCAAATGTTTCGGTCTCTGTCGCCGAAGGAACAAACCATGCAACATACTCTTTGAGTTTTACTGCAGTTGTGACCGAAATAAATGGAATGCCTCCTGTAAACGTTGCAGAAAAATCTGTTAATGTTCT
>CALBJF010000156.1 GCA_937892665.1 uncultured euryarchaeote
GCATAACCGGCTTCATCTTCAAAATCATCCATTCCATCGACTTCGATGAAACGTCCACCAACAGATTCAATTTGCTCTGCTGCTGATTTTCGAACGTCTGATGCATAAACGATAGCTCCAAGACGCTTTGCAGTTGCAATTGCTTGCAATCCAGCAACACCTGAGCCCATGATAACAACCTTTGCAGGTCGAATTGTTCCGGCAGATGTTGTCATCATAGGAATCCCCTTAGGGACTTGAGAAGCACCGAGTAACACTGCTTTGTACCCTGAAAGATTGTCTTGGCTTGAATTAACGTCCATCGATTGAGCTCGACTCAAACGGCGTGGAATCATATCCATCGATAGAAGCGTAATCTTGGCCTTCATGCAGTCTTTGACATGTTGTGGATTTCTGAAAGGATCGGAGACGCAAGCCAATGTTGTGCCTTCAGCAAGTCCAGTTACTCCTGGGAATCGAATTGTGATAAGGTTGGCGCAGGCCAGCGCTTCTTCTCGTGTTCCTACAGTTGCGCCAGCGTCAGTGTATGCTTGATCCGAGTAATTTGCCAACGTTCCAGCTCCTGCTTCGATGATGACTTCGAAGCCTGCTTTAAGCAGTTTTTTCATGCTGGTTGGAACGATTGCAACTCGTGTTTCATCAGCGGGTTCTTTGAGCACTCCCAACTTCATAATTACACCTATGTTTCGTCCAACCATAGGGGGTTCTTCAATGCCACCCTCTATCCTGATGGAGAATTTGTTTGGTACGAACCATTGGAATTAAAGAGCGTCTCGTTCAGAGAACAGATTGAGGAGAGAATTATGTCCCGTGGAAGCCGTAAAATTGCAGTAATTGGAGCAGGAAATGTAGGTGCAACTTGTGCCTTTGTTCTATCAAATATGAAAATCGCAGACATTGTACTTCTTGATATCTATGAAGGATTTGCAAAAGGAAAAGCATTGGACATGAGTCAGAACGCTAACGTCTTAAATTACAATGGAACCATCACCGGAACATCGTCCTATGAGGATATTGCTGGTTCAGATGTTGTCGTTGTTACAAGTGGATTTCCAAGACAACCTGGAATGACCCGGGAAGATCTCATTGGAAAGAATGCTGAAATTATTGCTCAAGTTGGAGCAGGAATTCGAGATCATGCACCTGATGCAGTGGTTATCGTTGTTACGAACCCACTTGACCTCATGACCTATCATATGCAGAAGGTTACAGGATTCCCATCCAATCGTGTTATTGGACAAGCCGGCGTTCTCGATAGTGCCCGTATGGCTCATTTCATTGCTTTAGAATTGGGATGTGCTGAAGAAGATGTTAGCCCAATGGTTCTGGGCGGCCATGGCGATACCATGGTTCCACTTCCACGATACACAACGGTTGGGGGTATACCAATTACACAACTCATGAGCCAAGAGAGAATTGAGGCTATTGCAGCACGCACGGCCAGTGGTGGAGGGGAGATTGTCAAACTTCTTGAACGGGGGTCTGCGTTCTATGCTCCTGGTTCCGCAGCAGCCGTTATGGCAGAATCAGTTCTGAATAACCGTCGACGCCTCCTGCCTGCATCTTGCCATCTTACCGGACAGTATGGGCTTGATGAAGTCTACATTGGGGTTCCATGCATATTAGGGTCTAATGGTGTTGAACAAATTTTTGAACTCGATCTCTCACAAGAAGAACTCGCTTCTCTTCAAGAATCTGGAAACTTTTACAAGAATCAGCTCAAAGAAGTTCTTGGATATTGAATTAATCCAACTTCTTTTTTGGGAGTTCCTTAATGCCAAACAGATATCGAGTTACTTTTGTTCTTCTTAGTAGTTCGAATGATACCCAACAACCGATTGTAACAATTATACAACTGAGGATGACGGCGTAATAATTTGTAATTCCCATTTCCGTTGACACTTTTAGTGCCGCAAAGGTAATCGGCATATGTACGATGTAAAATGGATAAACACCTTGATTCATATAGGCGAGATTCTTGCTTGGCTTGTTAAGTAAATGTGCACCCCATGCAAATACTGTCAAACACCAAAACCATGCATGGAAACTATGAATGAAGCAAGAAAATATCGTCATACCATTATGGATGATGCCTTGTTCTATCCAACCTCCATCGACATATGGGATGCTGTCATCGTATTGCTGAATGCGAGTCCAAACAAATAATATTGTTAGAAGGATTGTAATTCCAGATATTTTTATTCTGTTTTGTTCTAGGAATGAATAATACTCGTCCTTAGCGACAATACATGCGTAACCAAATATGAAAAATCCAAGAAACCACAACCATTCATATCCACTGCCCAGAAACCCAGCCATCCATGGTTTGAATAATATCTCAATAACGCTCAATAGGAACGGTATAATCAGGATGACACCGATACCAAACTTTGCCGTGAATATAGATCTAAACATCTTTGTTAAGGCTCCGTTATTATGTTTCTGAACGTAGTGAAATATTGGAATCATAAAAACGGAATAAAGAAACAGATTCCACAGGAACCATAAATGACTCAAAGCCAAGATTTTTCCAAAAATAGGAATCCAGAAAATTACAGATGTAAATAAAATATGAAACATTAGAGATTTACTCATATCAGCCACGCCGCCATCTCCCAAATCCACCATTCCTAGTACGATTCCACCTGCAAATCCTATTGTCCACATTCCAAAAAACATTGGAACAAGAAGTCTTTGTGATCTTTCTACAAGGAATTTACCCCACGAACGGCGCTTGAAGGCAAAGGCTGTACCCATTCCAGAGATCATGAATAAGGCAGCAAGTCTCCATTGATGCATCCAATGAAGGAACATACTCGTAGGGTCAATCGATTCTGCTGTGTAGGTATTGCCTTCAGAAACGAGTTCCTCGTTATCTCTATCATATTCAGAAATATTTGGATTTAAATCTGTGCCATACGTTGACCAGTAAACCCCTATGGCTACATGGAAAGGAATCAATAAACCAAAAAGAATCACTCGGAGCCAATCTATGTCGTATCGCCGTTGTATTAATTCCGGGGATTCGGTCACAAATATTTTTTTTCGACCATAGTATATTGATGTGTGGGGATATCAATCATCAACTTTTGCGAATAACAAGAGAGTGGTTTTCCCCAGTCGTAGTGGCGTCTTTCGGCTCTCCTTCCACGCGAATAAGCGTCTTACCCATTTTGTTTCGACTTCTCATACGTGTGAGAATCTCTTGCCCAATATAGCAACCTTTAGCTTCATGAACCAGACTATGCAAACCACAATTAAACGGATGAACTGATGGTGTTATTTCGAACCCCTGATGTGGGATTAATTGGTCTATGCGATGT
>CALBJF010000157.1 GCA_937892665.1 uncultured euryarchaeote
TTGTCGAAAAGTGCAGATGTATTGTCGGGGTAAAGAACAGCAACGTTGTTTTCATCGCCATGGTCATCATGGTTATCATGGGCATCGACGTTCATTGAATCCCAGAACTCTTCCCATGAGAGTTGGCCATCATTGTTAGTATCAAATTGGGCTAGGGCTTGTTCAGGAGTCATCTCTTCATCATGGTCGTCGCCATGGTCGTCATGGTCATCGCCGTGGTCGTGGTGTGCATGTCCTCCGCCCATCTTCAGAACGACCATGTTGAATTCATGAACGTCTTCTTCGGTTTCAAACTCGAGGACGTATTCGCCTTCTCCAAGTTCGAAGAGGTAAACCATTGAATTAGCTGGGCAATCCGTGAGTGAAGTGATTGTTTCCATTGGGTCAGCATGTCCGTGACCTTCGTGTCCATCCTCGTCACCGTGGTCATCATGGTCATCGCCGTGATCATCCTCAGGAAGTGACAGAGTATGTGCTACGTGTTCTGCATGGAGCTCAACATCTTCAGCATGCTTAGCATGGTCAACGAGCGTAGAGGCTTCGTATGGTCCTTCTGTAAGGTGCTCACAGAGGTCCATGATGAGAAGTGATTCGTAATCGAATGCTTGTTGTCCATCAGGCATAGCGTGTGTGAACATGTTTCGAGGTTCATCATCACCCATAGCGCTGAGCGTTGCGTCAACCCACGGCTCGAGGCCTAGGCCGTGGTAAAGGAAGAGATCTGCTGTTGCAAGGGTTAGAATGTCATTCGCAGATGGTTCATAGTCGTGAACTGGTACATTCGAAGGGCTTAGGATTTGTACGTTTACATCAGATCCGCCAATCGCTGATGCGATTTGCCCAACGTGATATGTCGAGGCAATGACGGTGTATTCTGAGTCTGAGCTTGAATCTTTTTCTGAATCTAGACATCCAGCCAAGCTCGAAAAGAGAAGTAGACTGGTCGTTATTAGGACTTGCATTACGCGGCGGTTCATGCCCTGCCGTCAAATAATACATATTTAAATGGAGTTATTAATTACGTTATGGAGAAATATTATCAATCAGGATGGAATGAACAACCCATGAGCAGAGTCGTGTCTTTCAGTGTTGATAACCTATTTGCAGATGAATTAGATGCAATTGTTGAACGGCTAGGGTATAGTAACCGAAGTCGCTTTCTTCGAGATGCATCTTTACATTTCTCAGAACAACTTCAACGTGGGGCGCTTGAATCCATGAAAGCAGATGAGAACATAGAAGGTGTTCTCATCGTTTATTATCAACACGGAATTGAGCAGAAATTGCATGATGTGAGACACTCAGGCAAGATTACAGTCGCCTCCTACAATCATAGCTGTCTGGTAAAGAGCCATACATGCGTAGACACAATGCAAGCATCTGGTACAGCAGAACAATTCCGAGGACTCATGAAGCAGTTACAGACCACTGAAGGCGTGGATAGGGTCGAATTTGTTCCAGCACCGATGCGCGATCATGGATGCTGCTGATTCGTATCAGAACCTCTCATAACAATAAATATCGGTTTTAAAATTATAAGGTAATAAACGATAGGAAAAATGGTGAGTGACTTGACAAGACGAAATCCTCACTCAAAAAATTTCGTTAAAAGGTGGGAGGATCTTCCCGATGGAGATTGGCTCGATACCGATGAAGATGGTACGCACTGGTATCTCGCTAATGATGGAACGCATTGGTTTTCAACCGAAGAAGGTTACGAAGTCTGGGTCGATGAAGAAGAAAAGAAAGTTGAGAGAAAGCAACCAAGATCTTCAACAACCACATTCGATTGGGAAGAGGATGATGAGGATGACGATGATGATGAAGGCGTCAAAATCAAACTCAAGAAACAACGCCTTCGCCCTGATTTAGGAGCCTTACCAGGCGTCATTGGGGTTCTGATGGCCCTTGTGCTTCTTTCTTGGACGTTTTTCCTAGTCGTTCCTACTACAGAATCGAATATTGCGAACTTTGAAGCTGATGATGAGCCGGGCTTTGCATCAGATTTTGAAGAGATTCAAGAATTTAATTACATCGCACTTGGAATCCTCGTATTCATTATGTTCGTATCAATTCTAAACCTCCTCGTCAAGGTCTGGTGGTTTGTTATGCCATTGTGCCTCATTGCATTGATTGGCATACTGATTCATACTGCAAATCTATCTGCAGAGGGTATGAATGATTATTATGGCGACTGTGATCCGGAATTTTACGATAATTGTGGCGAATTCCCAGAAGAATCGATGTATACTGCTGATGCTATGGTATCTGGATACTGTGGCGGTTTAGCGTTCCTCATCATTGGAATGCGTACGCTCAGGGGCATACTAAACTTCGAGTACGATGAAGAAGAAGACGATGAAGACTACGACTTTTTTTAGAGTACTATAGTGTCAAGATAGATGCTAGAAGTACCCATCCAGTTAACATAGAGATTCGAAACAGTGTTGTTTGGAAATCTGCTAACGTCTTGTGTTTGAGGATAACAACGATGTTCAGGATGGCCATGACGCCTGCAGATAGTAAGAACCAAGCCTCATTCATCGGATCTGAAATTGCGAAACATGCAAACCAAAGTAAGGTCATCTGAATGGATGTTCGTGTTGTTACGTTATCTCCAAAACGAGCAGGGAATGAATGAACGCCCATCTCTCTATCACTTTCAACATCCATTCGAGCGTAATTGAGGTCGAAGGCTGCTATCCACAACACAACGCCCAAGGAGATGAAGAATATGCTTGGGTACCAAAGGAATCCATCACTTGTTCCAAGGATTGCATCAAATCCGTGAACGTCTGCTGCTATCGCAACCCATGCTCCTACTGGGGCAAGCCCTAGGCACAATCCGAGCCATAGATGGCAAAGCCACGTGAAGCGCTTCATGTAGGGGTAGATTACGAAGGTTAGGACAGGGAGCCAAGACATCGCCAAGGCAACCATGTTCAGCATTCCAGCGCCCAGAAGCAGCATTCCGAGGAAGAGTGCTGCCAGCCACCATGCAGTTGAAATCGACATTGCCCCACTGGCAAGATGTCGTTGAGCAGTCCGAGGGTTTGCTGCATCAATATCCTGGTCGATGATACGATTGAGCGTCATGGCTAGGCCACGGGCTCCAATCGCTGCAATGAGAATCCACAACAAGTCGAAGCGAAGCCACCCATAGCCTGTGTCAGTGAGTTCAGATTGGAACTGATCGTAAGCGATGAGATAGCCAATGAGGACGAATGGAAGGGAGAACAGAGTGTGTTCAATCTTTACGAAACTTGCAATTTGCTTTACGTTCATCAACTCACCTGAATTCTAGATGCGCAGGCCATTGGTATTTGTCGAGTTCGGGATGTTTACGTATTGCTTCGAGGGTTTCATCACTGTGCATCGTAATTGCAGGCCATCGTCGAACACCATGTTCTGAGGATGGAATTGGAGTCGTCGCATCCCAGCACATTCGTTCTTTATCTTCATCGAATGTCAAGCCACGTCCAACATCGAAGCGAGATGTGAGTTGCCAGAGCAACCTTCGACGAGCTTTTTCACAGTGGAGATCTAAATCGTCATTGGTGATGAATAGCCAGCGTAAATTGCCAGAATTTTTCAATTGCCAAATTTGATTTCTCAATTGGAGTATTTTTCCTCTTCTTGAGGACTCTGCATCATTATTGGAGGCTGAAGAACCCTCTTTTGGAGAGGGTGAGCCGGGAACATTTGTTGTGACAACAAGAATGCTTTCTCGAAGCATACGTGCATCCGTTACATCCTCCAAGGCCAGAACGGCATCGATGTTATCGAATGAAGGGGGCTCTTCCAATCCTTGGCGCCAAGCAGGTACTTCTTGCTTGTAAGATCCTTCGAGTGGTTCATTGGATGAACGAGGGTCGCGTTCAGTAAGCGTTGTTGCATCGATAAGAATCTTCGAATGAACGTTTTCATACGGACTTGCTGCTTCAAGAGAATCTGCAACCATGCCTTCGAGTACGATAATGTCGGTTGCAATGTGGACGTTATTGTTCATTGCATCAAGGAGTGCTTCCAAATCTTTTGGGTCTTGGTCAGGATCAACTACGACCATGCTCTTGAGAAACATCATTTGACCAGCACCAAATAATCCCAACGCAGTCTTTCTACCTTGACGTGGGTAACGTTGTTTGGAAGAGACAATAGCAAGGTTATGGAATCCAGTTTCAAGTGGAAGGTGAACGCCAATGACGTCTCTATGTTGGAAACGAAGGACAGGAGAGAATTGTCCCCCTATGGCTTCTCCAAGGTAACCATCTTCCATTGGAGGCAAACCCACAATTGTAGCTGGTAGCATGGCGTCCTTTCGATGAGTAATTGCAGTAACATGCATAACTGGGTATTGGCCTGTTAATGAATAGAATCCGAAGTGATCTCCAAATGGCCCTTCAGTACGTGTTTCTCCTGGAATACAATAACCTTCTATGACAATATCAGCCTCGGCAGGAACCATCAAATCTTGACTTACGGCTTTGGTAATCCTTAGGGACCGACGTCCAAGAATTCCTGCGAATTGATATTCACTCAAGTTATCAGGTAGAGGAGATATGGCTGAGAAGATCAGTTCAGGAGGTCCACCAATGCATATCGCTACAGGCATTCGCTCTCCACTTGCCGCAGCATGGTCCGCAGCATGCTTGTGAATTTGCCAATGCAAGCCGATGTTTTTCTCATCGAACACTTGAGCACGATACATACCAAGGTTGTGTTCTCCTGAATTCGGGTCTTTTGTGACAACCAATGGTAATGTCACGAAATGTCCTCCGTCCATTGGCCAAGTTTTCGGAATTGGTAGTTTCGTCAAGTCAGGGTTCTTCATTCGAACCTGTTGGCATGGCGCTCTGAACCGCTTCTTTCTTGGAGGCATTGCAAAGGCATCACGTGCAAGTGGTATTGCTTTCCATGGCATTTTGACGAAGGATCCAATGTCAGGTTTCATCATCGCAGTCAT
>CALBJF010000158.1 GCA_937892665.1 uncultured euryarchaeote
TATAGCCTGATGCTTTTTCTGTTCAAATCTGATGATTGTGCATGTCAATGCTTCGTTCATCATCCATTGATTCTTCAACCTTTGAAGCATCATTTCTTGCTGCTCTTAATTTTTCAAGATATTCTGAATCAATATCGCCAGTGATGTATTTTCCATCGAAACATGAACTATCAAATCCATCGAGTCCACATCCCTTCCGCATGGTTACTTCGATTAAATCTTCGAGCGTTTGATAGAACAAACGATCTGAGCCGATTGTCTGATTAATCTCTTCTATGGATTTCCCGTTTGCAATGAATTCATCCACTGCTGGCATGTCTATCCCATACACGTTTGGATGGCGTACTGGGGGTGCGGCGGATGCAAAGTAAACCTTGGCGGCTCCAACTTCTCTGGCCATTTCAATAATTTGAGCGCTTGTTGTTCCGCGAACAATTGAATCATCAACAAGAAGTATATTTTTACCACTAAATTCTCTTGGAATTGCATTGAGTTTTCTGCGTACAGATTTCATTCTCATCTCTTGGCCAGGCATGATGAAGGTACGGCCCACATATCGGTTCTTAACGAACCCTTCTCGATAAGGTACATCAAGTATGTTCGCCATTTGTAGGGCAGAGATTCGGCCCGAATCAGGCACTGGAATAACTGCATCAATGTCATGGTCAGGCCATTGTTCGAGTAGCCTCTCTGCTAAACGTTCGCCTTGATTCAAACGAGCTTGATAGACTGAGATTCCGTCAATTGTTGAATCTGGACGGGCGAAGTAAACGTGCTCAAAAATACATGGTGTGAACGGACGAGGTTCAGCACATTGTTTGACGAAAAGGTGTCCTGAGGATGAGATGAATATTGCTTCTCCTGGCTTGACGTCTGAAACAATTTCGAATCCAAGCGCAGTGATTGCAACTGATTCGCTTGCAACAACCCATTCAGTCCCTCCATCATATTCTCTCTTCCCATAAACAAGTGGGCGAATGCCATGCGGATCTCTGAATGCGAAGAGACCATACCCGTTGACAATTCCAACACAAGCATAGCCTCCCCGAACAGACTCGTTAACATCACTTATTGCGTCAAAGAAAGAATCTACGTTGAGGAATGGTTCTCCATTGATGCTCATTTGATCGCTTTGAAGATCCAACTGTACAGCAAGATGATTCAACAGCACTTCAGAGTCACTTGTTGTATTCACATGTCGACGATGTTCAGCAATGAGGCTCTTTTGTATCTCATCGCTGTTGGTCAGATTCCCGTTATGAGCCAAGGCCAAACCATATGGTGAATTTACGTAAAACGGTTGAGCCTCTGCCGTTGAAGAAGACCCGGCAGTAGGATAGCGGACGTGTCCAATACCCACGTGTCCAAGCAATTTTTGCATATGTCGCTTGTAGAATACATCGGAGACAAGACCGTTTCCCTTTCGGAGATTGAATTTCTCATTGTGTTCGGTCATTATTCCAGCAGCATCTTGGCCTCTGTGCTGAAGCACAGTCAAGCCATCATAGAGTGCTTGGTTCACGTGTGAACCGTGTCGACCAACTATTCCGATGATGCCGCACATGTGATTCCCTGTGTCGAGACAGTCGCGGCGCCTTTGTATTCATTGCGCTTGGTATTCAAGCCTTAGGACGGTGAGATTTCTTGTTCCAGCTGTAGGTGCGCATGCGGGCAGTTGCCCCATATCCGCACGATGCACAAACACTTTTTTGCTTGTGATAGGCATTTCTTCCACAGCGTCTGCAGCGGATGTGTGTTGTCTTCTGTCGACGACCCATTGATGGTGTACCCTTTGACATATACTCACCTCGATGTCGAAGCCACCTGCCTTCTCCTTATCAAGGCAACGCTAGGAGAATACCCTAACAAATTAGTCAATCCTTGTTTTGATTTCTAGAGGTGATATTTACAAATGCCACAAAGATCATGACAACGACCGCAACAAACACTGCCAACGCTGTGATAATGAAGTGGACTACATTGGTTAAAATTTGGGCTCTGCTACCACTATTATCTTCTAATAGAAACCCACCTTGTGATGTAAGGAGGACTGAAACAATAATTCCTAAGATTGCGGCATAAGACATCCCGATCCATGGCGCTTTTGGTTCATTTCTACTCTTTGAATACCTGAACATATTGATAATAAAAAAGATTGATGCTAGGGTGTATGTTGTAAGGAATGCGTTTGCAAACCGAGCGAATCCTTTTGACAAATCAGCATCGGATGAACTACTCGCTACACTGAGGAGTAAACTTGGTAGGATGAGAATGATGCCCGCAATTAGCATGACTCGTTGTTTGGAGGTCTCACTCATTTTCTTCACCTCCTAGGTTTTTGAGGATGACTTCAGCGGCTAATTCGAGTTGCTCGATTGAAGGCGGAGCCAAATGACCTATTCCAGGACGCTTCCTCTCATATTGCCAAATTACCAATGTAAACACGATGATGGAGAGACCAAGCCCAGCAAGAATCCCAAAGAGGTCGCTTGTTGCGAGCCAAACAGATGTGCTAAATTGGTTCGTAGTCGTATAGGCGTTGTCAACATACAATCCAAGAAGGAGGAAACTAAACGAGAATGTGCCCAGAAGAAACAGATTTTGGGATACATCGTTTCTGTTCTCTCCGAAATGTCTGACTACATACGAACCGCAGAATAGAATACTGCTCATTCCGAGTAGGAATGTTGGGCGAAATATAAGCCAATACTTGTTTGTTTCACCTTCCCAAAGAAGGGATGGGAGCCAATTTTTCTCATACCAATTCATCATTTC
>CALBJF010000159.1 GCA_937892665.1 uncultured euryarchaeote
TCCATCAGCACAAGTGATTTGATTTGATGGAACTTCAACAACCGGGGGTTCGTCAGTAGTGTTTTCAACTTCAGTTATAGGAGGAATATCAGATTCAGATATCGAATCTGAATCTGTATCTGAATCTGTTTCAGAATCAGAACCAAAGCATCCTGCAAATGTTGAGAGGAGGAAGATAAGAGCAAGGAAAAGCGGACGCTTTAATGACATTACGAAATCAACTTCCACAAGAGAAGCAATCATCAGGGGTATCGAGACTGCAAGCAATCGCTTCCATTGTGCTGATTTCTTCAGCACGTTCTGCAAGTCCATTGACAACAGGATCGTCCTTGACCTTACTTTCAACTGTGAATTGAATTGCATCAGCAGCAGCCTTTGTTCGCAGATAATACATACCTGTCTTGAGTCCAGCCTTCCATCCATAGAAGTGCATTGAACTGACCTTTGCAGCGTTTGCATCCACCATGTGAATGTTCAAAGATTGGCTTTGATCAATGTATGCTCCACGGTCTGCAGCCATATCGAGGACGTGGCGTTGCTTGATTTCCCAGGTGGTCTTGTAAAGCTCTTTGATCGAATCTGGAATCGCTGAGATATTCTGAACTGAACCTTTGTGTCTTAGAATTTCATCTTTCAATTCCATGTTCCACAAGTTTGCATCAATCAGGTCATTGACTAGGTGCTTGTTGAGGACGATAAATTCTCCAGAGAGGGTTCGGCGGACGTAGAGATTGGATGTGAATGCTTCAAAGCATTCATTGTTTCCAAGAATCTGTGATGTCGATGCAGTTGGCATAGGTGCGAGAAGCAAAGAGTTTCGCATTCCCTTTTCTACGATTTCTGCCTTGAGCGTATCCCAGTCCCAGCGGCCTGAGTGATCGTTCATACCCCAAAGGTCGAATTGAAGCAATCCTTGAGAAGCTGGTGAACCCTCGAATGTCGAGTAAGCACCTTCTGCGACTGCAGCATCCTTGGATGCAGAGCAAGCAGCATAGTAAATCGTCTCAAAGATTTCCTTGTTCAATGCACGAGCTTCTGGACTTTCAAAAGGGAGTCCAAGCATAGCAAAGGTATCTGCTAATCCTTGAACGCCAAGACCAATTGGTCGGTGGCGCATGTTAGAATTACGGGCTTCGATAACCGGATAAAAATTGACATCGATAACTCGGTTGAGGTTACCTGTTGCATGGTAAGTGACATCGTGCAGAAGTTGGTGATTGAATGAACCATTCTCGACGTACTTTGGCAAAGCGATGGATGCAAGGTTGCATACTGCTACTTCATCCGCAGAGGTGTATTCCATGATCTCTGTACAGAGGTTTGAGGAACGGATGGTTCCAAGGTTCTTTTGATTTGATTTCATGTTTGCAGCATCTTTGTAGAGCATATATGGCGTACCAGTTTCAATCTGAGATTCGACAACCTTGTCCCATACTTCTCGTGCAGGAACAGTCTTTCGAGCGAGACCTTGTTCTTCGTATGAGTGATAGAGTGCATTGAATTCTTCGCCATAGACATCTTGAAGACCTGGGCATTCATTAGGACAGAAGAACGACCACTCGGCATTTGCTTCAACGCGTTCCATGAAGAGGTCAGGGGTCCATAGAGCATAGAACAAGTCTCTTGCTCGCATTTCTTCCTTCCCGTGGTTCTTACGAAGATCGAGGAACTCAATCAAATCTGGATGCCAAGGTTCGAGGTAAATTGCAATAGAACCCTTGCGCTTGCCGCCACCTTGGTCAACGTAACGTGCAGTATCGTTGAACACACGAAGCATTGGAACGATACCATTCGACTGGCCATTTGTTCCTTTGATGTATGAGCCCTTAGCACGAACATGATGAATGGACAAGCCAATTCCACCAGCAGACTTTGAAATCAAAGCACATTGCTTGAGTGTGTCATAGATTCCGTGAAGGGAATCATCTTGCATTGTTAGGAGGAAACAAGACGACATTTGTGGCGTAGGAGTTCCAGAATTGAACAATGTTGGTGTTGCGTGTGTGAAGTAACCATTTGACATGAGGTCATACGTTTCGAGAGCCTTTGCAATGTTTCCATGGTGGATTCCAACAGAAACTCGCAAAAGCATGTGTTGTGGTCGTTCTGCGATTTCACCATTGAGTTTGAGCAAGTATGAACGCTCAAGCGTTTTGAATCCAAAGT
>CALBJF010000160.1 GCA_937892665.1 uncultured euryarchaeote
ACTCAGATAGAAAAAGGCATTTGCTCCGGTTGAAGAACCTCGGCTAATACGAGCAAGTTGTTGTAATTCCCTAGATATTGGCTGAATTCGATCGTTCATAGTCAAGTAAATCTCTGGTGCTCTGTGGAAAAGTGAAAGTCTCTGACCAACGTACAAACCTCGTATATCAAGACCAGATTGTACCATCTGTTCTTGAGAAATCCTTCTTGTTGTCCTTAGTTCAGGATAGAGAATAGCCTCTGAGAACTTGGATTCCAACAGAATAAAATTTGTATCTGCAGGCTTAGATTTCCGAATAATTGAGATAATGGTGTTTACATCTGCGTTGCTGAATTGTTTCTTTTTCCTAGAATCAATAAGGGAGATGATGTGTGTCTCTCGAAGTAAATATTGTTGAAGAGAGGTACCAAAATGGGCATCAAGCCAACTGTTTGAACAAATAAATATTTGAATTCCATTCGTACGTAGAAATTGATTTGCACGTACAAAGAAATAGCAATACAGATCAGAGGTATTATGCACAGGGGAATCCTCTAAACGACTATATTGTCGAAATAATTCTTTCTTGAAATCAGGATTAATATGCCCATGCCGAACATAAGGAGGATTGGCTAATACAAGATCGAAACCACCGTCGTTAGCCAAAACATCTTGCACACATTGTGGCCCAAGTCCAAGCAAACTATCTCCCGTTTCAAGATTAAATTCATCACGAGATACAGAGAATGGTTTTGGAGAATCGGTGGCTAAAGAGAGCCAAAGACGACACTTCGTGCGATGAACAGCATTCGAATCAATATCAATCCCAAAAAGAGATTTTGAGATGAGTTGACGTTTCAGGTTAAATTCCGACCCATTTGAATCACCCAGATATGTTGAGAGTGTACGATGAATTCTTGCCATTTCTTGCAACAAACCAATCAGATAAGCGCCCGAACCACAAGCAGGATCAATCGCTGTGATCGAAAGTAATTTCTTCCTCAGAAGTTCTGCCTGTTTCATCGATATTTTTTCGAGTGAATCATGATCAACAAGACCCATTACCTGTTCAATTGGTACATTTGTTCGCTCTTCGAGTATCAATTTTATTCCTTCAGTACACATGTAACCTACGACTGGTTTTGGAGTGTAGAATGCTCCCCTCTCTTTTCGATCGATCAGCAGTTCCTCAAACAAGGTGCCGATTATTTCGGGATTAATCGCCTCACTGGAACTGAATTCATCAATATTGAAAACATAGGTGTAAAACAATCCATTTCTCCCGAGAAGAGATTGGATAACATCGTCTGAAACATCCCAATCAAGGACATCAAGAGAGGTCTTATGGAAGAGATTCAAATTCAAAAAGGGCACAGACCCATATGCGCTATCTTCTTGATTTCCTTCTACTGAGAGTCCCTTCGAAAAGAGGGGTCTAAATCGAGATAAATAGACAGACTTGGAATCGATTCCTCCTGAATCACAAAGTGCAGAGAGATAGTTCGTATTTCCTGAAAAGGTAAGCCATTCTTTTTCTTCTAAAAACCTGAGAAAGAGGAGACGGAAGAATAGTGTTTCAACAACTTCATGAATATCTTGCTCACAAAGATTTGAATGTTGTACAATATGACTCTTTACGTGTTCAAAACACACTTTACAGTCATCTACAAACCGCTTGGCAAGAGGTGGAGTTCCGTTCTCTTCTGTCATATCGGAACCTCCCTAGAGGCTACTGTCCACACACAAGCCTTAGTTCCACCTACCCAGTAGGGGGAAAAATCATTCAAATGAAACCAAGGAAAGGTTGGGAACATTTATTCAACGCAGGTACAGACAGACAATCATGTCCGATGAAGAAGAGACCTGGAATGTAAGCGATGCAATGAATAAAATCCGTGCAGCCCTTGATGAAAACAATCAATCTGTGGAAGATCTCTTTGCTTCAATCGATGGGGATGATGATGGCCAAATCAACGGACCTGAACTCTACAGAGGACTTCAAACTGTAGTAGGTGACAAACTTTCACCAAACCAAGTTTCAATGATTATCAAGGCACTCGATACCAACGAGGACAACAGAATCGACCTCGGTGAACTTCAATCAGGTCTTTCTTCAGAAGAAGAGTGAACTGGATAACGTTGCCCGCTTTTCGCATCCTTGTGATTAATGGCAGGGGTCTTGTCGAAACTACCCCCTCTTGTTTTAGGTAAGAAGCAGGACAGTGTGATGTTCAGGAAGATGAAACATTGTTTGTTTCGTCAACTACGTGAGGGAAAACGATGGAAGATTTCGAAACACTTGGCTTATCAGATGAACTTCTACGTGCTGTAAAAGCAGAAGGTTACACCACCCCTACACCCGTTCAAGCACTGTGCATCCCACCTCTTTTAGACGGAAAGGATGTATTGGGAGTTGCCCAAACAGGAACGGGAAAAACAGCAGCTTTCGCATTACCAGTACTACAGGTTATGAGTCGCTCAAGACCTCAAGGTAAACGATACATTCGAGCACTTGTCCTTTCTCCAACCAGAGAATTAGCAGCACAGATCGATGAACGCTTTTCTGCCTACAGCGAACATCTCGATCTCAGGCATAAAGTGATATTTGGTGGAGTTAAACAGAATCCACAAGTTCGAGCTTTGGAAAAGGGACTCGATATTCTCGTTGCAACACCTGGCCGATTACTCGATCTTATTGGTCAAGGATTCGTAGACCTGGGTCGTGTCGATTTCTTCGTCCTCGATGAAGCAGACCAGATGCTGGATATGGGATTCATTCGAGACATACGAAAGGTACTGAAACTCCTTCCGAAGAGACGCCAGAACCTTTTGTTCAGCGCAACGATGCCTAAATCCATTGCAGAATTAGCTGAGTCTTTTCTCCGAGATGCCATCATGGTTGACGTCAGTCCAGAAGAAGTCACAGTAGAGCGAATCGAACAGAAAATCATGTTTGTTCGAAAAGCTGACAAACGTCGAATATTAGTCAAGATTATCAAAGGTGAAAAGGTCGAGAAAGGGATTGTATTTACTCGAACAAAACATGGTGCTAATCGACTGGTAAAGCAACTCGACCAGTCAGGCGTCAATGCAGCTGCTATTCATGGAAATAAAAGTCAAGGTGCGAGAACGAAGGCGCTTGCCAGTTTCAAGGCAGGACACACACGAATTCTGGTTGCAACGGATATTGCAAGTCGTGGAATCGATGTTGAAGGAATTACACATGTATTCAATTACGACCTTCCAAATGAACCTGAAAGTTATGTCCACAGGATTGGCCGTACCGCTCGAGCAGGAAAGTCTGGGATCGCCTACGGATTCTGTGATGAATCGGAATCTGGATATCTTGTTGGAATTCAGAACCTCATCGGATTTGAAATCGATGTCGATGATGAACACGAATGGCATTTCCACGGGGCAGTTCCAAAGCCTGGGCAAAAAGCTGGTAAAATCAAGACCAACAAACCTCAGAACAGATCGAATAGGAATCATCAGAACAGATCAACAAAGCCAAAACCAAAGAGAAGAAATAATCACAACTCTCGTGAATCATCTTCTGGCCGTTCACGTTCTGGAAATGATGGAGGACGCTCTGGGAATGACGGCGGACGCCCTGGAAATAATCGAGGTCGTTCTAGAAACCAACGAAACAATCGTTGATCTTCATTTGACATCAAGATTTGATCTCAGGCATCTCAGCATCTTCCATGAGAACAAACTCATAGGCACCAGATGCACTTTCGTAATCAACGCTCAAAAACAAGGCTTTCATTTGCCGATCTTCGAATGGGTCATGGAACCAAGGCTGACCGCCACGAAAGATTTCAAGAATTTGTTTGAATTCTGACATGGACATATCTCCAGTGATGGTATATTCAGCAGATTCAGCACCTTCATCCATCAAGTCGTCTCCTTCTTGACCACGAATTACAGTTCGTTGAAGGCGGCGTTTTACATTCAAATGTACATTGCAATTTGAAATCTTATGCCAGTCCTTTCCAACGCTTGCAATAAAGCACTCATTCGCTTCCATGATTGTCTTAGAGGAGTTTGGTTTGTAACCTTTTTCAGTAAAACCAGAAGAAATAGACAAACCATCCAATAAAAAATAAAGCCACAGTGGTGTATTTCAGAAACGGGAAATGCTTGGTTACATCTTCCACTTTGTTACCGATGTCTTCGATGACTTCTTCGGTAACTGCAGCCGAAACAAGTTCTCCCAGCACATCTCCTGCCATAGTTGAAAGTCCTCACTCGCGTACTTAATTATTGGGACGACGATTGCGGACAAGGACTCTAGAATCGTATTTCTCGAGGTATGTATTTACAAAAATCGACCCCACCAACTGCATTGACTGCAGTTGGGAACTGATCACACATACAAGAATAACAGTACACTGTTGATGTCATTGTCCATGAATTCGGCCCTCTATTCATCAACATATGTCCGGGTAGGCCACACTTATCGCAAGCTTTCAAGGAGATAGCGTCCATCTATTCATCCTCCAAAACAATGCCTTCTAACCCTGGTTCATCGACTAACTCTCCGAGGAACATGTCATGTCCACAATGAGAGCATACGACATCTAAATCAGGTTCAATCAATGGAGTGCGAGTAAGTTTCCGATGGTCAGGATACCGTCCCCAGAAACAAATCTCTGGCCCATTTGGACCAACAACCAATACACCAGTTAAGTCCACTTCATAGATTCCTTCACAACCGCATTCAGGACAGACTGCCTGAAGATCGGGGTCGACTTCAAACAATATTTTACCAAAGGCTTCTGATTTTTTTCCAATTCCATTATCCATTTTACCACCCCCACGTTTTGAGAAAGTATTGGACATGTAAAAAAGTCCATAGTTTATAAACACGACAATCAGAAAAATTTCCACTTTATTAACACTAGATACGAGTATGCACTATGCTTGGTTGTCGACGTTGTGGAGCCCCAACTACGAGTGGATATTGTCATATTTGTAAGTCGATGAGAGAAGACATATGCAGAGCATGTGGCCGACGTATACATGATGGGATTCGAATCTCTGAGAGATTTCTCTGTAGGAACTGCAAACACAATGGATGATATTGAGAAATTCAAGTGAAATTTGGTTATACACCGTGTGCATAGTACTATCATGCCAAGGTCAAAGAAGCTAATCGCTGATGAC
>CALBJF010000161.1 GCA_937892665.1 uncultured euryarchaeote
ACAAGCATATCGGTGCCCGGGAGGAGACGATCAACGTCTTCAAGCAAATTCAACTGTTCTTCCAGCGGAGTTCCGCAGGCTTCACTGGTATCGAGAAGGAACAGGACGAGAGAACCTATGTTTTCGAGCGCTGCAATGGCTTGTTGTTCGATTGCATTCCTTCGGCTCATTGGTCTATCAAGAAGCCCAGGAGTATCGACTAATTGATGCACCAATCGGCGATGAGTGAAATGTCCAACGTGGATTTGCTTTGTTGTGAAAGGATAATGATTCACTTCCATATTCCCTGATGAAAGGGCTGATATGAAAGCAGACTTCCCCACATTGGGTGCACCACAAACAACGATGCAAGGTAGCAGTGTTTCGATTTGAGGGAGAGCCTTGAGCGTTTCTCGAGCCTCATTGAGCCACTTCAAAGATGGCCCGACACGTCCAAGAATTGATCCTATTCGTCCATAGGCTTCCCTACGGGCCTCATGCATCAGTTCAACCTGAGCGGTTCGTACAATCTTTCGTGTGTTTTGAGTAGCGATACGTAGAACTTGAGTACCACCCCACTGAAGCATTGAGAGGTGATGGCGATAATCATCAGTGCCAACACATGCTTCAATCATTGCAAGGTCAAATTGTGGAGAATGATCCAATGACGGCCAAGTTTGAACGGTTTCCCTAAACAAGGTATCAATGATATCTGCTGCGGTTTGTATCATACGAGTGAGTTGTTTTTTCGTACGGAAGACACGATTGGGGTCATCGACTCGGTCTGCAGCCTTTCGAGCCCGAGAGAATGCTTTGTCGAGGACCTCGTCCTCAAACAGCACAGTTGGCAATTGGCGCCATGTCACCTTCATAGGTACCCCATGTCATCCGGAGCGACAACCCTTCATGAACCCATCACATCAAAAATCCGTTGATGCAGTAATTGCACATTGTTCATGTAGGGTCGGCTCTCAGAGCGAATCATGGCGAAAAAATCTTCGAAAATTGAACTCCCAAAATGGGCCGCTGACCTATGGAAAGAACTTGGTTCGCCAGACTTGGATAGCATACAAGGAATAACCAGCGGCGATCTCCTAGAACGACGCAATGGTCTGCGAAGAGATGATATCGTGGAAATCCAAATTGATGCGAGAGCCTTTCTCACAGATTCAGAACAATGGATTCGTGGCCGATTGATTTCATCTGGAAAATCGAGTCTTGAAATTCTTGACGAAGGTGGATTCCGAAGATTCGTTTCAAGAGAGTCAATCGTTCAAATTATTCTTGTTGCCCACATGCGACCAGCATACATCGATGACAAGAAACTCCTTGCTTTCGAGAGAGAAGATATGAAGCGTCGTTCAACACTACACGAGAAGGTCGAGAAAGAGACTACAGGAAACGATGACGCACATCTTTGGGGATGAACCCATGGAAACCCCAGAGGGTTGGTCTGTTGTAGAACAATGCCTTATGCGTGAGTTTGAATTTGGAAATTTCTCAGAATCAAAATCCTTTGTTGACCAAGTAAGTACATTGTGTGAACAGAAGAACCATCATGCAGACATTCACTTTGGATGGGGATACGTCGTGATTGAACTCACAACACATGATGAGAACTCCATTACTGAACTTGATTATGAACTTGCAGCTGTGATAAATTCAATTGGAGGATAATTCAGTGGCCATTGATCCAAAGGGAAGAGATGAGCCTGGGTATGATCGACATATGTTCATCTGCGGGCATGAACGGCCTCCAAGTGCCTCCAGACCGAGTTGCAAGAACCGTGGGAGTCTCGAATTATTGCCCCGTATCAAACAAGCAGTTCGAGATGAGGGGCTTCCTTCGATACGAGTTCAAAAGTCAGGATGCCTCGATTTCTGCGAAAATGGAATCGCTTGCGTAATATATCCAGAAGGAACCTGGTATCAATTATCAAATGATATGGATATTACGTCAATAATCCAACATCTGAAAGATGGAACTGTTAGTACCGTGAATTTGATGAAAATCGAATCTGAGTGATCAAAGTTTTACAGGTCTTGTTGCACCACAGGCTTGGCACTTCAAGAGCGTCGTTCGGTCCTGTTTTACAAAGACAGTATCTGGTGCGCCACATTGAGTGCACTTGATGTAAGTGTTAACATACCCAACGATCGCTTTCTTCAATCGCTTTGGAGGAATACGTCCCTTAAATCGAGCACGTGGACCATCTCGCGAACCAGAGGTACCTAATTCGTTCAATATGTATTGATAGACGTGATTATCATCACGGTCCATCATTCCTACGACTTCAGTGAAATTCCTTAGAATCGTATTCGAACCTTCAATCATAATCTGTGGCTCAGGAAGTCTCCATCGAGCCCGAGAGGAGATATCCTCTGGAATGTTCTCACGTGCTCGCTTGAGAAGAGATTCATAGTCAAAGTCGCTCATAGTTCCTCCTGACACCCCTTTCTCTTCAAGGCTTTGGGTCAAAAATGGGCAAAGACTTCATGGAGGGTGGCCTTCTGGATGTAATTGATTACAATGGTCTCAAGTATTGAAGAGTTGAAGACAATCGCAACAAACCTTCGAAAGGATGGGTTGAATTCACAACAAATTGCGGATGAACTATCCCTTTCACAAGATACAATTGCATGGCTCTTAACTGGTACAAATACTGAGCGACGTCCAACGGATGTGCAAATCGGTTGGCGTACAATCGGAGTCAGACCAGCCCGTATCACTGCTATTGGCAACATAATGGCCGATGTGGTTTTAGAAGAATTCGATGAGGCTGAGATTGTTGTTGGCATTTCCATTAACGGAATCGCATTTGCTCATGAAGTCGCACAGGCCCTCGATGTTGAAGTGGCAATACACCGAAATGTAGACGGCCAGCCTGGAGCAGGTGCCTTGTCAAGTAAATACGGTCAAGTTGGGGGCGGCAAGAAGGTTGTCATTATCGACGACGTATTGTCGAGTGGCGTCACAATGAGCCAAACTATTTCTGCAATCAGAGCTGCTGGTGGAGAAGTAGTCCTTGCCCTTGTACTTGTCAATAAAACTGTTCGAAACGAGATCGATAATGTCCCTCTGCGTGGGTTAATCCGTGCTGTTCCTGTTTGATTGGAGTTGAAAATATGCATTGGTCCGATGTCGCAGCCAAGCGACTTGCAGAACGTGGTGAAAAGCACATCATTTCTACGGGAATAACACCGAGTGGAGAATTCCACATAGGACACTTACGTGAAATCTTAACAGGTGATATGCTCAACAAGGCTGCTCTAAAGGCAGGCCTCGATGTGGAATTTGTCTTTGTGGTCGATAGTGCAGATCCTTTGCGCAAGGTCTATTCATTCCTTACTGACGACTATGAATCCTATATCGGCCACCAATTAAAACAAATTCCACCTCCAACGCCAGAAGGAAAACCTGACCATGAACGATTCTCCAATGGAATTTCATATGCCGATCATTTTCTTGAACCATTCAAGGAGGCTTTAGATCAAATCGATGTACGCCCAAGATTCATAGACAACTATGAAGCCTATGCATCTGGAAAGTTTTCAGATGTGGCTCGTATCGCTTGCAACAAAGCAGCAGAGATTAGAGAAATCATCGAGCGTGTTTCCGGAAGAGAACTCTCGGATGAATGGTTCCCATGGAATCCAATCGATTCGAAAGGATCAATTGACGGCATTACAGTTACAGGATGGAATGACCCCTATGTCGAATGGATCGATTCGAACGGACAAGATGGAAGAAGTGACGTCACTAAAGGTGAAGGTAAACTTCCATGGCGAATTGATTGGCCTGCCAAATGGGCATGGATTGGAGTCACAATGGAACCATTTGGAAAAGACCATGGTGCTGCAGGTGGCTCATATGACACTGGAAAAGAGATCATTGAACTATTCGGAAAACAAGCACCAGTCGACCTAACATATGAGTGGATTAGTCTACGTGGACAAGGAGCAATGTCTTCTTCAACTGGCAATACAATCGGGCCATTAGAAGCCCTCTCTCTCGTACCTCCAGAAATTCTTCGGTACCTGATTGCTTCAACTAAACCAAACAAAGCAATAGAATTTGATACGGGAATGGGTCTTGTAACACTTGCCGATGAATTTGAACGTACTGCCTCAAGAGATTTCGCTATAGAACTAGATAATGAAGACATAAGTCGACGGAAGAGAGTTGCCATAGAAGATGCTGAAATCGCTGTAGAACTCTCAAGTATTTCGTCTTCTAATGAGGCATCCCAAGTTACATTCAGGCATTTGGCACTACTAGCTCAAACAAAATCCAATGATGACGATGTCTGGGCCTCAATCGGAATTCAAGGCTTGGTGTCATCATCAATGATAGATCGACTGCACAGGATGCGCACATGGATCGCATCAAGGCATTTTCCCGAAGAGTTACGCATTACAATCTTAGAAACTCCCGATCATGATGCTTTGGCGCTATTGGGTGATGAAGAACGCACGTTATTGCCACACATTATCGAACACTTCGCAACATGTGAGTGGACAGGCCCTGGAATTCAAGTAGCGATTTCGAACTCTGCAAAATCAATCGAATTGTCGCCCC
>CALBJF010000162.1 GCA_937892665.1 uncultured euryarchaeote
CATAATACCCTTGTAAACAGATTTAGGATATGGATGGGTTCTCTAAGGGCCATATGCAACCCTACCCATCTATTTAATGAGTCAACATCATTCTTCAAGATGATATACGTAAGTTGGCAATCCTATCTCATTCGCCATTTCAGCAACGATCTTCGTCCATTTACTCGTTTTACTTTCGAAAGCCAGTACGTGAGTAGCAGCATCAAGCAGTTTGTCAGTCAAGTCTGTTGGAGCTTCGCCTCGTCCTGAATCCTCAAGTCCAGGGCGTGGTTTTGCCCACATTTCCGAGAAGACAACAAAAGGTATGTTGTTGTTATCAGCCCATCGTTCTGCTAGGTAATCCACACCACTCGCACCACCTGCGATAATGATGTCTGGATATCCTTCAAGTTCAATCCATTGATCGAGAATTTCTTCGATGACTGAATAGTCATAATATCGGCTTGAACCAACCACTACGAGATTGATTATTTGACCATCATTATTCAGATCTTTTCCACCTAGCCGGGCGAGTTCATTGGTCCCTGTTTTTCCGCTCATGAGTTCCAATCCCCGTAGGAAGGAATAAACCCTCTTACACATTCTTTTCTAACCAATTAAGGGGAATTCTATTCAAGTACCCGCGATACCAGCAAGTCGGAGGGGGAGACTATGGCTGCTGAACATGAGCAAAAAAGAGGTTCAACAGTGCAAAAGTCTGCCTACCGGCAACCCGTTACAGCAAAGGGATTGAAGGCCATAGAGGATGGAACTCTTACATGGCTCGACGATGAGATGTACAACAATCTCAACACGGGCGTTCTTGAGCAATATTTAGAAGAAAAGAACCTCGAAGAATCGTTTGAAGTCTCACACTGGTCATCACCCAAAGTCCTTCTTGGTATTGCCATAGGTGCAGTATTTTCAGGTGTCACGGCATATATTGGACTCAAACTAGGATTGGCAATATCAGCAGCATGGTATATCGCATATCTTCTTGGAATGGCACTCAAATGGTCTCCCTCTGAAGTGAACATCGCTACTTCCGCAACCACTGGTGCAACACATGCCTCAACTGGATTCATCTTTACCTTCCCTGCAATCTTCTTGCTGGCCTCGAAAGCCCAATACTCGTTGGCCGACGGGCCTTTGATTACCCTCGAAGATGGTGAAGCGTTTAGATTAGCATTTATTGCCATTGTAGCCT
>CALBJF010000163.1 GCA_937892665.1 uncultured euryarchaeote
ACCCCTTCGATAATGCTTATTTGCTTTAATGAGCAGCAAGAAGTGTGAGAACGGATGCCCTTTTTTTGGTCTTTCTCTTCTTGACTCCACTGTTTGCTGGTTGTCTTGCGCCAGATGAAAAAGTTCAATCTACTCAACAACAAGATCCTATAGTCCTTGAAGGAAAGATTGAATTCGAAGTGAATTTTAATTTTGATTTACATCGAACGGCAGAAAACCCACTCCGAGGATTCTACACCAACTATGACTGGGGTGAGCCCGTTTACGACTTCCCAGCAAGCCTTGAATTCGCCTACATTCCATTGTCAGAACTCATGTCTGGACCATCAAATTTCACGTTCGATACAGGGCTAGAACCTCGACTTATTGCTGCTGAAGAACGAGCACATCAACTCATATTAAGGCCGTATATCGATTATCCGAACAAAGCATCTGGTTTGCCGGCTTTTTTGGAAGATCAAGTTGAGATGCGCTCTTATTCAGATCACGGTGGCGGGCTGTCACCAGATTACAATAATTCACAATTACGCGCAGCCCTTTCTTCATTTATCCAGGCCTTTGGTCAAGCCTATGATGGCGATAATCGAATTGCTGTGATTCAACTAGGGCTTCTCGGTTTCTGGGGCGAATGGCATACTTGGCCGCATTCAGAATGGTTCCCTGGCGATGAATATCTTACAGAAATTCTCGACACCTATGATCAATCGTTTAACCAGACATTACTCCAAGTTCGATATCCTGTTGCTAACAGTCCCGATCTTAAGATAGGCTTCCATGACGATTCTTTTGCTCATTCTACTATCGGTGATGTTGAGTGGCATTTCCACCCACGCCTTGTTACTTCAGGTGCTGACGAGCATTGGAAGAACTCTCCAGTTGGAGGTGAATTACGCCCAGAAGTTCAGCAGAGCATCTTTGAGGCGAATTCAAATCCTCAACACCAGAACTTTTCCCAATGCGTTGAGGCAACTCACGCTTCCATGTTACTCAATTATGCCGCCTTTTCTGGAGGTTTAAATTCGACAAATGAAATTCAAAATGCGGAAAATGCTGCTTTATCGCTCGGATATGCCCTGCATGTGGCTCATGCTAACCTTTCCGATAATCAATTACATTTGACAATAGAAAACCGAGGCACAGCTCCATTCTATTACCCACTTTCCGTACATCTCACGGACAGTGAAAATATCACACTAACTCTGGAACTACCCATTTACATTACGGGACAATCTTATTCGCCAATTATTTTTGATGTCTCCTCTTTACAACTGCCAAGTAATGAATCGGCTTGGATACTTTCACTTGACTCTGAATATATTCTTCCAAATCAGGAGATACTTTTTGCAACAGCGCCAGAGGATGCTCTGATTCAAGTAAAATGAAGATTGTAGAAATTAACTTAAGGTAACTATTTTGTTCGAAGAGTGTGCTTTTGACGCTTTTCAACTTCTGCGAATTTCTTTTTGATTTTCCAGATAAGAAAACGGGCTGCAATAGTTACTGCAACGATGTTGACAAGGAGGAGAAACCATTCGATAGCACCCCATTCTTCGAACATCTCATCATCTCATAATGGGGGTCGGACATCGATATCAACATCACCCTTTGGACATCCAATGCAACCGAGTCTTGCGCCATCTTCGACGACGTCTTCATCCAAACCCGGGGGGAGAACTTCTGGAAGAGGAACATCGCCTGAAACAAGGGTAACCATGCATGTCCCACACGTACCAGATGAGCAGTTTGTAGGAATTGAAACCCCAGCATCTTCTGCAAGTTCAACCAGAGTAAAATCTGCTTGTACAGTTGCTTGCCCAAGCAATTGTATTCCTCGGAAAAACCGAACAACTGCATCTGAAGAGATGGTTCCACCTCAGCGACCAGGCTTGTTTCGAGTCCAACGACCTGTTTGCTTATTGAAGAACAAACCAGCCTTCTTCATCCACTTGTTGAACTTGGTTGCACCTGCTCCAGTCCGTAGAATGAAGTCTTCACGATCTTCTTGTGCTTGGATGTAGCCCTTGACAGCCAACGTCTGGTCAATCCAGTCGTTAATGTCCATGAGGCCTCCAGTAAGGCCAGCAGACTCAACTTCTGCGCTGATGAGATCAGCAGTTGCGCCTGTAGCTTCCAGATCCTTTCGAAGTTGTTCGTTTACATCGTTGAAGCCAAGATTTGCTGGCTTTGGAGGAACTGGATTACGAGGAGCTTTGTCAACATCAATGATGATACGAGAACCGTTGCTGAGTTTCGCTTCTGCCATATCGCCGAGTGGTGGAGTAAAACTGGTCTCACATTCCCAACAAATCAAAGCATACTCGTCACTTCGATCAGGATCTCTCGATGAACGAGGATCCATTTCATCTCCACATTCAGGGCATGCATGGAAGATGAGTGCAGGGACGTGATTGCGTCGGAAATCGACGATGTCCTGAGGTGTTCCTTCTAATTCGAGAAGTTCGTGATCACGTGCAGCTTCAAGCCCACGTGTTTCGAGTTGGTCACGAATTTTGACCTTCTGATCATCTTTTCCTTCATCATTAAGGCTGTTCTCAAGTTTAACAATTAATTCAACAGTCTTACCGAGACGGTTCATGATGAGTTTCTTGTCCTTGAATGCAGTGACCTTCGCCAACTTGATTCGTTCTTTCTGTTCAGCAAGCTCAGTCAAAACGTCCTTCTGCTTACGCTTGAACTTCATCTCTTCAATCCGACTTTCTTGTTTACGGTCTGGAGCAAGAACCTTTGCAAGGAACCGTTCTTTCCCGTGACTTTGAGGCCCAGCGGTGATGATGCTGATGACACCTTCTGCGATGTCAGGCTTCAGGCCATAATTTTCAATCAGTTTCTCAGAGTCGATTTTTTTCAAATCGCCTATTTTGAGTCCCGCATCAGCGAGTAGTTGCGCAGTTGTATCATCGATTCCTCGACGAAGTAATGCGAGATATGTGTCCTTCTTTGCCATAACGTCCCCTCCGACAATGTAAGCCGAGGGAGCGTTCCTAAGAAAACCCTCCCCCGCAACTGTTCGGTAATAATGGCTCTCAATTCGAGCCTTTTTCAACCCCCACGGCGAGTATAACCCAATCTTCAAGTTGAAGTGATTCAGGTCTCAAATCCATCAATTCGTGGTCAAGATGTGAAGAAATTGAATCCTTCCATCGTTGAGCATGCCAGCCTTTGAGGCGAGAAATTCTTCTTGGTGCGCGTTTCAACGTACTCCTAATTTTCTTTCTCCTCTCTGCAAATGCCTGATGAATCATCATGCGGATTAAGCGTTTGTCGGCTGGCCATATTGTCTCATGTGGATGAAGTGAGACGACTTGCGAGTGTACAGCCGGTTGAGGGCTGAAACTATGCGGGGCGACAACATGATGTCCCTCAACATTCCAATCGAGAGCCACCGTCATACCAAGAGAGCCAACATCACTCGGATGTCGCATCGTCAATCGCTGAGCAAATTCTTGCTGAACCATTAACACCACAGATTGGAGTGATGTTTCGTTCAATGCGTTAAATTTTGTAATCTTCTCAATCAACGGGGATGAGATCTGATAGGGTATATTCGCCACAATTTTCGTAATCGATTTTGGCCACTCTTCCAGCAGGGCGTCACCATGCAAGAGAGTGAGTTTCCCGTTGCTTTGTTGTTCAGAAAATACGTTGTCAAGATGAAGCACAGGGCCATCATCGAGTTCGATTGCAGTAACTGTTGCTCCTGTTTCTAAGAGCACTTGGGTCAAGGTTCCAGGACCTGGTCCAATTTCGAGAACATGATCTTTGGATGTGATTTCTGCTAATTCCACCATGGTCTTGAGGAGTTGATCATCAATGAGAAAATGCTGACCTAAATCGGTATTTGGTGGCTGATATGCACGCAACGAATCAATCAAGTCTCTTGCTGATTTCATGCATTCACCGGAAACAGATGATCGATCAATCGCGGTTGGAGTGTTCTATCCTCAATCTCAGAGAAGAATCTGCGTGCTAGTAATTCTGCAGCGTCAATGCTACACTTTTCGTTTAATTCAGCCAAAGAAGCAAATCCAGATGAGCCACGAAGCTCAACCATTTGTTGTGCTTTCTTACCGCCGATTCCGTCTAGAAGTTCAAATGCGTGTTGCTTGAGTGAGAGATTTCCTGCCTTGTTGAAGAAGGATTGAACGAAGTGCATTCCAAATTCTTCAACAAATAACTGGATGATGAGAGGGAAGTCCAATTTTGCAGAGTTGCTCATCCGATCGAATATTGCTCCTCCGAGAAGGGTTCCTTTCAGGCCATTTTCTTCTCCACTTCCAATATAGATCCTTGAACTTGGGAGGATTGGTTCTGAAGATTCAATCCCGATTCGACATGGAATCAGTGATTCTTCTGTAAATCCTGTAATGACGCTATCTCCGGCATCAAATTCAACGACACGAGCCCATGAAGCATCATAGAGTGGCGAAGCATCTCTTCGGCGTTGTTGTGGACGTTGTTGACGTTGGCCTCCACGAGTATCACGTCGTTGTTGGGGGCGTTGTTGTCTTCGCTCTCCACCAGATTGCTCTGTTTTCTTCTGAGCCTTTGGAATCTCTTTTCTACCAGTCGCTGGGGGAGGCATACTGGTGTCAACATTAGGTGTTGACTTGTTGAATTTACGAGGGGTATAATCGCGGCCTGGGCGGCTCATGCGTGTTCACTTCCTTTGGGTTTCACTCAACACCAATGTGTTGACGCACAAGTTCGAGAACTGTGTTGATATCTCCGTCATCTATGGAAGCACGGCGGCTTGCCATAACGGCCTTAATCTCAAGTTCTGTCATTGGCATGAGTTCTGCAAGTTTTGCAGCCAACTCTGGATATTTTTCAAAAGCAGGTACTTCTGCGATAGCAGCTTTCAATTCTTCGAATACAGCGGAAACTGTTGGGTATCCATTTCGATTCTCACTTGCAGCCCACTCAGCGTGGAAGAGAGCAGCCCGTTGTTCGTACGTCAAATCTCTTCGGCGTTCTTGAGCGCCCTTGAGCAAGTCACGGACGGTGGCAAAATCAACAATTTTTTCTTCTTCGGTCATGAAAATCACTCACTCCAATGGGCGGAGGTGTTCTGGACGGGCGATGACAGTTTTCTGCATGTTTCCGTCTTTGACTGCAACGACCCAAGCAACACCTTGACGGCGTGTGATGAATCCAGTTCTTCCATTGAATCGGCGATGAGGCATACCCATTTGTTGTCCACCGTCAAGAACGATAGCAACACGGTCACCTTCGTCGTAGTTATGCATAACACGACTGATGTATGTGCGTGAACGGTCCTTTCGTCGTCGACGTAGAACGCTTCTTGTACCTACTCTCTGTCCCTTGGATCGCTTCATTTTAGTGGCCTCCAGTGTTGGAAATCAGCATAAAGCCTGTTCCAAGCATCTTTGCGACCGACCCACTGCATATAAGCACCGCGATGAATCAATACGCTTCAATCTGCGTGAATATCTCCGACATCGAGCCATTCAACAGTGCATTTCGCTTTGATGAGAGAGGCCATCGATGGCTGTGTACGTCCATCATCTCCATGAATCGTCTCCTTTACATAAGTTCCAGATTCACAACGTAGGGTAAATTCAACTGCAATATTACCATTTTCAAGTGTCTCAACACTTGGATTGTTAGTCTCTATGACCCTTCTACGTCGAACGAGATCTGCTCTGCGGTGTGCGACACGCTCAGGGGTTCTTTGAGCAAGATTAACGCCTTCCAACTTCTCAACGATTTCTAGAACTTCTTCTTCGCTTGGAAGTGGAAGTAACTCGACAGGTTCAGGGTTGGTTGATAGAAGCTGTTCTATGAGAACAGACTTCGTTCCCTTTGCGAGGCACGAACGTTCTTCACACAATGCAACAAGATCATCCTTCTTCAGTTTCTTTAATTCAGATTCTTCAAGAATTTTAATTTCAATCTTCTGAAGAGGTTTCTTTGGATTATCCTTCTTGTCTCCTCTTCGACGTTGCTTTCGCCGACCACGCCCTCCTCGCTGTTGGACATCTTCTTTGGTCATGTCAAGGGGTGCTACGAGTACATCATAATCAGGTTGTGAAATTGGTTCGATAATGAACCGAATGGTGTAGGACTTTTCAGCAGGTGTGTCTTTTACTCGAACGACTTCGCTTCGATTTGAAGAACGGAAGTGTGAGATCTCGATTGCTCCATTTGCTTCTTTATTGACAAGGGTCATCGCTTCTTCATAATCGATAGACCATCGCTTAGGTTCTTTAATTTCAAAGACAAATGGCCGACCACTACCAAGACAGCGGACGTCGATATCTTCTCGTCCCATTCCGTGGAATGCGTGTTCCTTACCCTCAAAGAATTTGATGAGTGGTTCACCGATCAAATCTTGAACACTGGAAGGATACTGCTGGCCTGTTTGTTCGCAACTTTGACATCCTCTTCCTTTGCATGCGCGACAAGGCCATCGGGTCTGTGGAATTCCGCGAGCAAGTTTTCGGTAACGTCCGTAGATGTAGGCACTTCGAACATCGAGTGTAACTGTTAGTGTGAGAACGTCAATGAGGGCCAATACATCCGGTTTATCAGTGACGATATTGATTGATTCAAAGTTCGATTTTACAATCGATGATACAGCTGAAACAAGAGACGGTTTGAAGGCATCAGAACCTCCTGCACCGTATCTTTTGCGAATCAGTTCTTCTTGTTCGATTTGATCTTTCGGAATTCGAGCCCCAATTTGCAGTTTATTGATTTCAAAGGATGCGAGAGCATCCTGAATTAACTCAGCAAGAAGCGCTGCCTCTTCGAATAAATTCTCGCAAAATGGACAAAGTGGAATTTCTTCACGGATATTGAGCAGGCGTTTGTTCCCTTCACTGATTGTTGACCGAATGACTTGGCCTGATTCTTCATCCGTTTGTTGAAATGATCTCTTTCCACCCAGTCGACCGAGACATGAATCACAGGTTCCCATTCGTAGCAAATGCTTCAATCCAGCAGGAGATGGCGCTCGAGAAATTTCTTCGGTATGTGAATCGAGTTGTTCAGGTTCATCGGATTGACCGTCTTCTACCTTCTGTTCTTCGACTTCATCCCATAGGGAATAATCTGTCGAGCCAAAGCCAGAATTGGCATACTGCATCCAATCTTCGTCATCATCTGGTGTCGTTTTATCAACCATTTTCTCACCTACCGCCGGTGGGACAACCCATTCGACCGCACACTTGCGTGAGCACTTCCCTTCAAGAACGCACCGCTTCTATTCTTCTTCATCTTGGCCAACTTTCGTTGTTTGATGAAGTAAGCCAAGTGCAGCAGTTGTTAGCACAAGACTTGCGATTAACGAGAGGAAAATCATTGCAGCTGAAAAGATTCCAAAGTTGCTAAACAAGCCCATTGGAGAGAGAGCAATGACGGAAAACCCAGCGATATCAGATGCTGCACTTCCAATTAGTGCTAATCCACATGCTCCACCAACCGCGTGAAGTGCTTGTTCGTGACTTTCCCCTTTTTCTCGACTTTCCCGATAACGTTCCGTAACATGTATGCAATAATCAATTCCAACTCCGAGTGAGATGGTTGCTATCGTAACAGTGACAATATTCAGACTTGCACCTGTCACCTGCATCAGCCCATACAACCACACAACGACCAGAAGGATTGGCCCTAGAGTGACCAATGCTTGTTTGATAGATCGGAAGCCAATAGCAAGGGAGATGAAGACAAATACTGAGCCGAGAACAAGCGATGATTGCATTTCATTTTGCATTTCAGTCGAAGCGACAAATCGTGTAACAGGACGTCCTGTTGTCATCACCCAAGTCAAGGGCTGCTCTTCAGTTGGTGCAGTTCCAGGCTCGCCGCGTGTACCAGTTGAAAGGTTGGTAAAGACTTCTAGATCTCTCCAAAGTTCATCCATAGCAGGGCCCATGCTCGGGAAGTCCTCAGGGCCAGTAATTCCGAATCGGATGAGCATGTGGTTGTATTGAGCAGGATCTCCGTTTACATCGAGCCACGGTTGAACTGGATTCAATTCCACTTCGGGCATTACATAGAGGCTGACGATGCTCGATGGGATGGAAGGAATAGGCCCGATACCAGGTACTCCTTCGAGAGATAAGAAGCCGAACATGAATGAAAGACAATCCCTGTCACTTGTATCCAAAAATCCAATTTGAGTGGTTGTGCAGTTCATACCGTTCCCTTCAATATCAGGATTCCATCCACGAGTCTTGAACGGTTCAGGGTCAAGAATCAACGAGCCTTGAGCAGCAAACAGGAGTTCGTCTATGGCAAGCAAGTCGATATTTCCGTCAGGTGTGCGTGTAATCTTCTCAGGCGTGCCTTCTTCGACACTATTCATTTCGGTTCGGAATAAATCAATGCCCTCGTAGACTCTTGGATCAAGAACATCTCCTTCGATTAGGAGCACTGCGGGCTCACCTTCGTCTGAGAAACGCTCGTTGACGATGTTTACTCCTTGAGCAAAGTCTGATGATTCATCGAGGAAATCTTCGACAGCAAAGTCGCCTTCTAAGTTGGACATTGCGATGCTTGCAGGGATTGTAACGAGGAGGGCAAGTGTTGCTATGACGAGTGAATTGCGAAACCGTCCGCTTTGAGTTGTGACCCATCGAAGCCATCTCTCCGGAACAAGATGCGTGATATTCTTCTCCTCAAGTTTCTTATCTTTCTTCTTTTCAAGCCATTCATCAACACTTAATCGAAGAATTGGAACCCATAATCCAGTGAGTAGGAATGCGGCTAGAATTCCCATTGCAGCTTCCACTCCAAACGATCTCAATGCAGCGATATCTGAAAATAGATTTGCTGAAAATGCAGCCATGGTTGTGACCGATGTAAGCAGAATTGCCCTTCCAACTCGATTGAGTGTAATGGTTCCAGATTCGGTGGGGGTCTTTCCATTCTTACGTTCCTCTTTGTAGCGATGTAATGCATGCAAAGAGTCATCGATACCCAACGCAAGTACGAGAATTGGTAATAAGTTTGAGAACTGGGATCGAGCGATTATGGAAATACCAAACAGGTTGGTAAATGATGAGAAATGGCCGATGAGACCTTGCATCCACAACAGCGCTCCTCCCAAGGCGACGACAACGATGGCAACGTCACTAATTCGTCTTAGACTTACGTAGAGAAGTCCTAGGATGATTAAGCCCATGAGAAGGATGAGTCCTGTTGATGATTGCAATTCTCGATTGACTTCGACGTTAACTCCTTGACCGACAAGAAGGGTGAGTGATGTCCGGTCATGAGATCTTAGTGTACCTTCAAGGTCCATATAACTCCATTCAACAGAGCATCCAGCGCCTTCTTCGTCAACAAGTTCTGTGCATGATTCTTTATCATATTGCGGAGGGTGGAGGACAAGTTCGCTGTTGGATAACCGATAGCCTCCGATGACAAACCCATCATCAGTTGACCTGATTGATTTTTCCTGTTTTGCATCCTTCCATACAACTTCCCATCCTTGTTCTTCTAACGAGGCTCGATCGAGTTGAACCAAAAGCCATGATGCTGAACCGCTCCATCTTCCAAGTCCTGTGGTCTCATTTTGCCAATTCCCCTCACTGTCGAGCGTTCCTCCTATCGGACCTTCTTGGATGGATGTTGAATCTGAGACGAATCCTCTATCGAGTGAAACCCATCGAAGGAAATCGTTGTTACTTCCTTCAGCCATTCGAGCCGCAGCCATATCGATGTGGGCTTGAGTGATGTTTTGGTCATCAAAACTCAAGCAATCCAATGGAAAACAATCAGTCCAGTTTGTTGGAGGTGGCGTCTGAATGCCCAGGGGTGAAAGGCCTGGCTGAGTGAGAATTGATGTGTTGTTCATGAAACCTCTAAAGATGTCAGCCAACGACAGAACACCAGTTGTTTGGTGGCCAGTGACTTCGTTCACAAGCGGTTTGAGTGAGCCTCCGAGCGGATGATCGAGGACGAGTTTGGCCTTTGCATCAATCTCTCTGAGAATTGTGAGGTTTAGGATACCACCATCAGGTTCAGTGATTCCTTTCCAAGCTTCTCCTGGTTCAATAATATCTGTAATTGGCGGAACAGAAGAGTAGTCGGGGGTTCCCCCATCGATGGTTGGAACTGGACTCCATTCTTCCAACGGTTCAACTTCGCTCGGGTCTCGAACTACAACAACAAATCCAAGAATGATTTCACTTGTTGGAAATTCATCATCGATGGTTGTTTGAGCCGAAAGTTCTGGAGATTCCATCTCATAGGATTCCATATCGATTGGCTGCAATGCTGTAAGCGCTCCAGGAATCATCAGAATCGTGAGAATAAAGACAGCAATGTGGACGCGCTTTCGATGGGCAACAATCTTTGTCGCGATCTTGGAAAACCGACTGCCCATGGTTTAGCCTAACCTTATCCTTCATCAATGGATGTATTTGAATCAAGAAACAAAATCGAAGATTATTCTTTCCAAGTACCATGGAAATCTTCTGCATTATCGATTCGAACAAACAGGTCGAGAGATGACCAAACTAAGCTATTGAACCCGCTTTCCATCCCTTGCTGTCCTCCGGCTTTTGCTGTCATGAACTCGAATGTATCGGAAGGTGAATGCCATTCTTGCCAGAAGGATATATCGCCGCCAGGGCTGAAGAAGTTGAAGGTTGGATACCCCGCTGAAAAGAAGGAACAGTGATCGGATGCACACGATTCGGCGACTTGCCAAGTAATTGGATTTGCATCGCCTGGCTCGTAAGCCAAGTCCTCATCAATTGTGGTTCCAACCCAATCATACATACGATTCATATTTTCTTCGTTTGCTCCAGCGATGCTGATGGTCCAGTCATATTTTGTAGCGGAAAAGATTTCTCCAGCTGGGCCTACTAAAGGCTCAGTAAGAGGGACAATGGGATAGTTTAATGCCACCATATCGAAGTTTAGATATGCTCTGACCGAGACGTTTTCAGGGAGGTGGTTAACAAACGCAGCAGTCCCCAATAATCCTTCTTCCTCGCATGCCCAGAGTCCAGCAACAACGGTGTGATCGAATTCCATCTGTGCCAATGCCTGTGCCATCTCGAGAGAAACTGTTGAGCCAGAGGTGTCATCATTTGCACCTTCGTTGGTGCCACCTCCTGGTGGAGTAAACATGTACGCTACGTCGAAGTGACCACCAATGACGATGTATTCGTCAGGATTTATTCTTCCCCAGTTGTACCCAACCACGTTAAGTTGGTCCGGATCGTCCTCGTATCGTGTAACTTCAACGTGATCGAACCCCATCTCCCACATTTCTGCAGCCATGGCTTCAGCAGCCGCTTCATAGGCAGCCCCTCCTTCGTGGACTGAGGCACTTGCGCACCATCTGTTGTTGTATTGGGAGGTCAACATGTCTGCTGTTTCATACGCCCTTCGTCCATCAACAAGCATCAGTTCCTCACTTTCGATGAGCTCAAACGTTTTGTTTTCGATAATGTCTCCTGCCTTGACAACGAACTCAAGTGACGTCTTTTCAGTATCGAGAATCATGAAATCAACGCTTTGAACAGATGGATCAAACGTCATATTCATGGCGTCTCGAAAGACCCCATATTCATCGATAAAGAATGTGCCCGAGGGACGTTCAATTGTGTACTCAACGTTTGATTCTATATCAAGAGAAAATGTTTGTCCGCGAGAGATTGAGGCCCCATTTGAATCTTCAAAGACTGAAAGTTCAGGCTCTATCTCTTTCTCATTTTCCTCTCCATAACAGCCAGAAAAAGCAGTGCAGAGGAGGAGTCCAAGCATAAAAAAAGCGTGTAACTTATTCACCCCTCTGGACATAGTTCCCCCTTACATCCGACTCTATTCAATCTGTTTATGGCATAGTCTGTTGAATCTTAAGCCATTTCAGTCAAGATTTAATTCATGTTTTAGAGCATCTGCTAACAGCTTATACTCTTCGATATCGTTGTACAGTTGAGCGGAAATGCGCAAATATCTTCCAGCTGGAGAAGGCCATGACCAGACTGGAACTTGAATGTTGTATTTCTGTGAAAGGATTTCATGCAAAGGGTCTGGTTCATGCATGATTTCGAGAGGAAGAGGTTCCCCAGGGAGTTGGAGCGTAGAGATACAGGTGATCATCGAATCAGGACAAGGCGGCTCTATCCCCAAGGCCTTGCAGAGTAGATTGCGACCTTCGGTAACAAGGTCATGATTGTGTTGCATAATAGCCTCCCATCCTCCATCGACCATGTCTTCCATTGCGCTAATGACCTTTGGAAGGGCACACCATCCAGAAACATCCTGAGTTCCTGTCCAATCAAATTCATGACGAAATCGAGTGGTTGTACCGAGAGGGAATGTATGCCCATGGCTAATTGTTAGTGGCTGAATTTTGTGTTGTTTATCTGGACGGACATGGAGAAAAGCGGTTCCTTTTGGGGCGCACAACCACTTGTGGCAGTTACTCGTAACATACGAAGCACCGAGTTCATCCAAATGAAGTGGAATCATTCCGATTCCATGGGCTGCATCGAGAAGCACCTCAATTCCTCTTGCCTCGAAGAGTTGTGTCAACTCTTCAAACGGCATGCGTAAGCCAGTAGGACTGGTGACGGTATCGATCATGACCAGTTTGGTCTTTTCATTTGCCCCATTCATCATCAAATCAATAATGGTTTGAGGTCCATCAATAGGGAATGGAATAGGGACGGTTACGACTGTTGCACCCCAGCGATTTGCAACGAAATCAATGGCATTTCGACATGCTTGATATGCATGGTTGGGGACAAGGATTTCATCACCTTCTGAGAAGACAAGGGAGCGAAGAACGGTGTTCACACCAGTCGTAGCGTTTGGGACAAGAGCCAGATCTTCAGAAGAGCATGAAAGGAAATCGGCAAGAACATCTCGAGCCTGCTTCAGTAGCAATGGCATTTCATCTTCAAAGAACCGAACGGGTTCAGATTCCATTTGATTTTGCCACTTCCGTTGTTCTTTGATGACGAATTCTGGACAAGATCCAAACGAGCCATGATTCAAAAATATTCGAGAAGGTTCGAGATTCCAGTGCTTAGCAAGGGTCGAGGGCATGGTATGGACAGGACGATTCAGTTCTCAATATTGACGGTAAAGCATGGTGCGGGGGGCAGGATTCGAACCTGCGAACCAATAAGGAATGGGACCTAAACCCACCGCCGTTGACCAAGCTGGGCGACCCCCGCGCAAATTGATGGCGGTCAATCATGGATTTGAAACCGCCGATTAAATCGGTAGGAGTTTTTTTTACCTCTTCAGATAGATGAAAGTCGAGGTCTCCACCAACGCAGAGTAAGTGAATTTGCAACAACACTCAATGAGGATAATGCCATGGCTGCAGCAGCAAATGCAGGTGGTAAGAGCCAACCAGTCCAGGGTAAGAATAAGCCCATAGCAAGAGGAATTCCGATTAAGTTGTAGACAAAGGCCCATCCCAGATTGCTTCGAATCTTCCGCATTGTAACTTGACCAAGTTCCAGAGCTGAAACAGCATCCAGTAGATCATTACGAACCAATACAATGTCTGCTGAGTCAAGAGCAATATCGCTTCCAGCACCCATGGCAATACCGACATCTGCAGTCGCTAAGGCTGCAGCATCGTTGATTCCATCACCCACCATTGCAACACATGCTCCATCTTGTTGCAATTTCGAAATATAGTCTGCTTTTTCATCTGGGCGTACGTTAGATACGACGGTTGTAATTCCACATTCCTTTGCGATTTGCTGAGCAGTCTCATCACGATCTCCTGTTAGCATAATGACTTCAAGGTTGGATTGTTGAGCGAATTTAATTGCTGAAATGGTTGATTCTCTGAGTCGATCTGTGGTTTCAATCCATCCAAGCAATTGTGCTCCTTTGGATACGAAAGCCAGTGTTGAGCCCTTTCTCGCAGCAGATTGTATTTCCTCTTGATGACTGCTAAGGTCGACGCTGACATGCTCCATGAGTGGTTCATTTCCAATAGCAACAACCTCATCATCAAGCCGTCCAACAAGCCCCATTCCACCCATACTCTCGATGGCAGTCACATCTGGTCTTTCCTTGGTCACATTTGACCATGAGGCAAGAATCGCTTCAGCCATTGGATGAGTAGAGGCGTATTCGAGTGAAGCGGCTATGCCAAGAATTTCACGTACTTCACCATCGATCAATTCGATGTGAGATACCTTTGGTTTCCCGGTTGTTAATGTTCCAGTCTTGTCAACAACGAGTGTTGTTGTTGCATGAGATCGCTCAAGTGCTTCAATGCCTTTGATGAGCAGGCCATAGCGAGCACCAATTCCAGTTCCCACCATGAGTGCAGTAGGTGTTGCTAATCCCAAGGCACAAGGACAAGCAATGACCAATGTCGATACAAGTGCAAGAATCGCAACCTCTCCTCCGGTTCTGCCGTCATATCCAGATGATAGCATCCAGAATACGCTTGATGCGAGAGCGCAAAAGAGCACGAATGGCACGAATACTGAGGCGATTTTATCGACCAATCTCTGAACAGGAGCCTTGCCCATTTGAGCTTCATCCACCATTGAGATGACTCTTGAAAGAATAGTTGAATGGAAGGGTTGGGTGGTAAGAAGAGTCAACGGTGAATCAAGAACAATCGTTCCACCAATGACCTCATCACCCACTCTACGTCGTACAGGATAG
>CALBJF010000164.1 GCA_937892665.1 uncultured euryarchaeote
CTGTAGGAAAAAGACGTTTTCGAATTGCTTGGAATCGAATGCGAACAGTTCGCAAAGAACTTAGAAATGCAGCAAAGAGCGGACACAGCTTCGAGCGAATTGTTTCAGTAGGGGCGCCTCTTGAGTTACGAGTTGCAAAGAAGCTTGGTATTCCAAAACGATGGTACATTTCCGATACAGAGGTTAATCATTTAGCTCATAAATTAGCAAAGAATGCTGCTACAGATGCTATTTTTCCAATTCATTGGGATGAATCCATCGATGGCGGATGGCTAAAAAAATTCACTCAAAAGAAGGTGAATTTCCATCGATTAGATGGACTTCATGGTCATGTGCACTTACGGCCACAACTCCGGCCAGTTCAGGTTCAAGATCCTCCTTCGTTTGTTGTGCGACGATTACAGGGTGATGGGATTCATGATTCAGATGAGGTTCTTGAGATTCCTCACCAAATCCTTGAAGGGATTGAGATTACTTATGCTGATGAATCCAAGTATACAGGCGATCCTTGGCAATTCATCACAATGTTATCGCAACATAATGCAGTCATAACTCAGTCAGTTACTGTTGCAAGTGAGTCAGTCTTGATGGGGATTCCTACTCTTTTGGTGAGTAATGCGAAGCGTGGTTTTCTCGAACGGCTTGAGTCTGATGGGTATCCATTGTTTCGTTTAACATCACAATCGGATGTTGAAGAAATCCAAGCTCAATTCTTAGCTGGTTTGTTTCTCACTGAAGCATTGGATATGCCAGAATGGCCAGATGCCCAACAACAATTTGCTGATTTTATTGGTTCTGAATTGATTGATTGAGCCAAGTTTCAACGATTTCACCATGGTCTCCTGCCAGAACAAGTCTACCTTCAAGGATGTCTGCAATAGGCCAGAAACGAGCATCTGATGCATCATCACCACCAACTGGTTCACCTGTTGCTTCAACTTCATAGACGATGCTTACAATGTGCTTACGAGGATCACGCTCAGGCTCTCCCATGACCATGAGCAGAATCGGATTGATCCCGTCAAGATTTGCTTCTTCCTTCAATTCTCTGAGGACTGCATCTTGTGGGCGCTCGCCTTGGTCAACGAATCCTCCCGGGAGTACCCAAGAACCTACAGATGGTGGGAATTTTCTCTGAACTAACAAAATCTCATCGCCTCTTCGAACACAAGCATCAACTGCAAGTGCAGGATTGAGGTAGCCGAGACAAGTGTCGCACTGTATCATTTCACTCACCAAATCTACGCTTTCGCATCTGGTATGTTTGTACTGCCTTTAGCAAATCCTTCTTCTTGAATGATGGCCAAAACACATCAGTAAAATACAATTCTGAATAAGCCATTTGCCAAAGAAGGAAGTTACTAATCCGCTCCTCTCCACTTGTTCGAATGACTAAATCCGGATCAGGCATCTCTGCAGTATAGAGGTGTTCAGAAACAGTCTCTTGAGTAATTGATTCAAGAGGAAGAGTTCCCTCAGCATGAAGTACAGCAATATTTTGAATCGCTCGTATCATTTCCTCTCGAGCACCATAGGCAAGACAGACAGTGAACACAAAATCTTGGTAATCTTTGGTTACTGATTCAGCGTAATCAATCGCATCATTCACATCTTTTGGGAGAAGATCGCGATGTCCAATAATTTGAACGCGGACATTGTTTTCATGAATTCGCGGATCATCAGCAATCGATTTGAGGCCATCGATGTAGAGTTTGAACAACGTCTTCAATTCTTTTTCTGGACGATTTAGGTTCTCAGTGGACAAAGCATAGACTGTAAACCAAGGAATTCCAAGTTCAAGAACCCAATCCAGTACTGCCTCAAGGCGTTGCTTTCCGATTCGATGGCCGACGTGTGCGGCAAGGTTTGATCTCCAAGCAAAGCGCCTATTCCCATCCATGATGATGGCAAGATGCTTTGGTTGAATGTCATGTTCCATGACTTCGCGAAACAGTTTTGCTTCGACCGCTTGGCCGAGAACATCCCCCATTTTTTCGCTAATTCCCATGGCCGTCCCGTTTCTTCCAATTCGTTCTCTTCTTTCATTGCATCCCTCTTGTCACAAAGACACATTGAATGGTGAGTTCTCATGTGGCTGGGCATGGAGGAAGCATCATGGTGGCCACGCGGCCTTGCTCGTGGTTCGATGGACGATGCTCTTTCAAATCGAGAACTAATGACCAAATGGGGCACACTGGATTGTTTCGATGTTACGAAGACGTTGGATGCTTCTTGGTGGAATGAGCAAGAAGATGGATGCTGGGGAACGTTCTCAGAGTTAAATATTGAATCAGTGAAACAAATTCAACAGCATGGAAATCTCACATTATTGCAACTTGATGATGCTTATTCTGCTCTTGTATATTCAATTCCAACAAGTGATTCAGCATCGATGTTAGCTCGAAAGTCAGCATGGGCTAAGGCCTTGAAATCCTCATCAATTCTCTTACCAGTGGCGGGAATGACGCTCAACGGGAACGATGCAATAGTCGTCTTTCCATATTTTGAATTGACATATGACGCCGACATGAAGTGGATTTCAACAGAGCTTGGAAAAGCACAATCTTCGCTTGAACCGTTTTCAACTCCGAACGATCAGAACCGTTGGAATCAACGATTGAAATCTGTTGAAGATGCTCTACGACCAAACACATTGTGGAGAGCTCCGCACACCAAGCATACAGTCGGTCTTCCAGCACTTCGAATACATCCTTCTTGGATTGGACAAGCAGAGGGAAAAAGAGTCCTCATTCCTATGAATCAACGTGTAAGTGAGCGTCTCTTATGTGGTGATGAACGCCTTCCAGCTCTTGCTGAACTCATACAAATGGAAGGCCGTTGGGTTGAGGCTCATGGATATGTTCGTAACGATATTGAAGAGATGCTCGCCTCTTGGTCAACAGCAACTCCATCAACATGGTCAAGCAAAAAAGCACTCTCTACAGTCCTTGGTGGAGCATGGATTTGGCGTTACTATGATGTTCTCTTCTCTTATGCTGAGGCGGTACTTTATGACGATAAGAAAGGCCTTGAATCAGCGAAATCCTGGTTGAAGGATGTAACGAGATTACAAGCACATCTTGGCGTGTTACGCGTTTGGAAAAGCGGAGTTTGGGTTGGCCTTACCACAACCATTGTCGCCTATTACGCATGGCAAATTGATTCAATGACGCCTTCATTTGCAATTGGAGTTGCTCTTGCAGGAGCTTTGCTTTCATTTGCCTCAAACAGAATGTATTGGTGGAAAGATCCCTCTCCAATTTAGCATAAAGTTGATTCCACAAGAAGCGTATCTTGAGAAATAAATCTTCAACGCTGTTGCCGAATTCTTCCATCATAGAAGGATAAGTTCAGTTCCTTGGCGAGTTCCATTGTCCCTAGTATGAGTTCTTCTCTTGCAGAGCGTTCTGCAAGCGATGAAGAAACGTTCCAGTAAAGGTTGAGTCCAATGTCAATCGATTGAGCTGAGATCGTATTAATGCTGCACCAGGATGAATCTTCCTTTGTTGTTGATTCATGATTCTGAATAAGTTCGAGTGTACGGTTACAGAACGCTTCAACATCGCTTGGATCAGAATTGATATCGAGGTGAATCATTGATTGCCAACGTCGCCAACGTCGCTTACCCCAGTTTTCAACAGGTGTGCTGACAAGATTTGCATTTGGAATGGTGATGATGGTATCAACTGAAGTTCGCACAAGTGTTGTTCGAAGATTGATTTCAATGACTTCACCTTCTGAAGAGCCGATGATGACCCAATCTCCAACCTTGAATGGACGATCAAGTAGAACAGTAATTGCTCCAAAGAAGTTTGAGATTGTGTCTTTTGCTGCAAGAGCAAGAGCCAGTCCAGTGATACCTAATCCTGCAAGGAGGGATGTTAACTGGAAGCCAAGAGCATCGGCGATAAAGACCGAACCAACAAAAGCAATAACAAAGCGAAGCGTACTTTCTAATGCAGAAATAAGGGTCTTTTCTGTCCCGTCAAGTTCACCATCTTTGTCGAAGAATTTCACCACATCGTAGACGAGAGAGACCAAACGGAATGCCCAGACGACGACAAAGAATACGAGCAAGAATTGCAACACATCAGGCAAGTATTCGAGCCAAGAAGGGATGACAATGTTTGCATTATCGGAGCGTTCATCCCACAAGATTGAACAGAAGATGAATGCGAAAACCGATGCTGCTGCAGTTCCGAGTGCAGAATCTCCTTTCTTGACGGTCTTTTTTCGTATTTCATCGTTTGAAATAATCACACTGACAAAGCGATGCGAGAGCGTACTTACCAGAAACCGAACGAGTAATGAAACGATGAATATTGATGCTAAAACGATGAGTGTCGACTCTGAAAAGCCCCACATCTTGTCGCTTGAATAGGTGATATTGTCGTATAGGCCCATGCCCTTTCCTGCACCTTCGTCTTCAAGTTCTTTTCCCTCTTCAACAAAATCGAGGATTCGACGGTTTCAAGTGTGGGGAACAGTTGGGGTGAGTTGATAGCATGCCAATTGAAAAGTCCCCTCGGCAAACAAGCATCGTAGCATTTGGGTTGTTGGTTCTACCTTTGTTACTCTCAATGCTTTCCCCAGTCATCGCTTCGACGGTGAATGTACAACAAGATGCTACTGAAAATACTCCCGAAAGCACCTGGTCAGAGGACTATGTCAACGACATTTTTCCTTGGGCATCTGAAGGAGAGCGCATTCTTCAATTCAAGGAATATCACAGTTATGAAACAATGAAGTTGCGTATGCAACAATTGACCGAGCAAAATCCTGACATTTTTGAATTCCACGAAGGAATGAATGGAGGTGTCAATGCTCGTGGCGAAACAGTCACTGCAAATGCATACGAGGGCTGGTATTACGGTCACGCATCACCTTGGTTGAAAATTACTGGCGACGTTCAAGGTGGCGAGTACAACGAATTTGTTGGAGATAATGGAAATTATGAAGATCGCCGCGACGTTATGATCGTAGGAAACCATCACGCACGAGAATGGATGTCATACACAGTCGCTATCATGCAAATGGAAGTCATAGCATTCTCTTACAACAATATCGGATACGACAATGACGGAGACGGCTTGGTTGATGAGGACCCATGGGGAGACGCCAACAATGATGGTATTCTTGACGACGATGGGGACTGCCTCGCACTCAAATCAGATCTCCAAGATTCAAATGGTGATGGAACTGCATGCGGCCCTGGAGATCATGGTGTCGATGAAGACTATTCTGAACAATTCATTACCGATCTTGTGAACACCCGTGAAATTTACCTTATTCCAATGCTCAATGTCGATGGCAACATCTACGACCGTGAAGTATTCTGTCCAGCACCTGCTTGGGAATCATGTCCAAGCGGTGGATGGAGAAAGAACCTCAGAGACAACACATTCACTGGTGTAACACCTCTTCCCGATTTGCAAGAAAAGGTTGACGAGGATTGCGATGGCGTAGATCTCAATCGTAATTACCAATTTGAATGGGGCGCTCCACTAGGCGCAACAGGTCCTCTAATTCCAGGCACATGTACGCCAGCAGAAGGAGAATTGGACGGTTCCAACAACGATGTCTACAACGGACCAGTTGACGATACCGACAATGATGGAGACGGTCAAATCAACGAAGATCACGTCGATGGAAAGGACGATGATGCAGACGGTGTAACCGACGAAGATTGGTGGGGAGGCAACTCTGAACCTGAGACTAAATTCATTCAAGACCTTACAGAAATGAACGACGATGTTGGTGACGGTTCGAGTGAATTCAAAGCAACGTTAACACACCACTCCTACTCTGAACTCATCCTCTATCCATGGGGTCACTGCACAGGGTGTGAAAGCCCTGATCACGAGCAACTGAAGTATCATGGTGCTCAAATGGCGGAAATGACTCAATACACAAACATGCAATCTTCTGACCTTTACCCAACCTCTGGGGATTTCTGTGACTGGCATTACGGTGTCCACGGCTCTTATTGTTACACGTCTGAGATTGGAACTGCCTTCCATCAACACGAGGACGATATCGATCACATCGCCGTCCGAAATCTCGGAACAGGCTTTTACATGGCCGAAATCGCTGATAATCCACGTGAACGTGCAGACCTCGAAATGGCAAACATCTCTCAACAAAATTACCTCGTAGCCGGAGATAAAGTTGACATTCCAGCAGAAGGTGATATTCCAGTCGATTTGTGTGTCTCAAAACAATTCCCTTACAGCGAATCCAACACCAAGATTGAATGGCGTACTGTCAAGCCAAGCCGCTTACAAAGCGATTATGGTTCTCGAGAATGGGCGACTACGCCTTGGGAGTCTGTTTCGGTCATGGTAGTCGATGATGAATCATGTCCATTGCCGGATGGAAATGGTACTATTTTACGAGGCATGATACCGATTTCTGAAACTACGACTGGAAAGCTGCATTACAAAGCCTCAGTGTACACGCTTGGAGGTTCTGATTTCATTCAATATCCTGCAGATGGCGCTTATTACGAACTCGATTTAACGTATCGTGAAGCTTATGGGTCGCTGTTTGGTTCTCTTGTTCTCTTTACAATTGTAGCAGGAACAATCTGGGGTAGTCTCGGTGTCTGTTTACGAATTATGCTTTCTGATCAAGAAGAGAGTATCTATGAGGCTTCCGCAGTCTTAGAAGCCGAGGCGGTATAGGAGGCGATTTGATGGCAGAAAGCGATCAATTCTCTGGCCGACTCGGTCTTATCTTCGCATCTATTGGTGCAGCTATCGGTACTGGAAACATCTGGCGTTTTCCCCGAATGGTTGGAGCAAATGGTGGAGGAACGTTCCTTATCCCATGGCTGTTCTTCCTTTTCGTTTGGTCGATTCCACTCGTTATTGCAGAATTCGCAATGGGTAAGCGCTCCCGAGTAGGTACAGTTGGTACCTTCCGTATCTTTGCCGGTAAGAAGTTCGCTTGGATGGGGCTTTGGACTGCATGGATTTCGACTGCAATCGGTTTCTATTATGCGATTGTTGCCGGATGGTGTTTGAAGTATTTCCAACTCGGTATTTCTGGTGGATTAACTGGAGATGGTGTTGATACAACCGAAGTCTGGAACACCTTCCTCCAATCTCCATTGCAAGTTATTGGATTCCAAGCCCTCATCATCGGAATCACATTATTAGCAATATGGAAGGGTGCAAAAGCAATTGAAAAGGTCAACGTTTTGCTAATGATTTCTCTTTTCGTACTTCTTTTCATGACCCTTGGTCTTTCGCTTTGGATGGATATGTCCGATGGAAGTCTTGACGGTGCTCTGTTCATGTTTACAGTTGATCCTGATATGTTGATGGAACCTGAAGTATGGATTAACGGATTGTCACAATCTGCTTGGTCTTGTTCTGCTGGTATGGGTATGTGTATCACCTACGCTGTCTACATGAGAAAAGACGAGGACACAGTTCTCAATGCATTCACCATGGGATTCGCAAACAACAGCATCTCCATCATCGCAGGTCTTGCAGTTCTTTCAGCAATCTTTGCAGTCAGTGCAGACCCATTGACCACAGTTACAAACGGGTCATCAGCAATCACCTTCCTTGCGTTACCAGAAGTGTTTGCTCAAGCCCCTGGTGGTCCAATTGGAGCATTTATTATGATGGCAGGATTCTTCCTAGCGTTATCATTTGCAGCGATTACATCAATGATTTCGACTGTTGAATTGTGTGTTCGAAATTTTGTTGACCATGGATACGATCGACAAAAGTCTGTTTTGATTACATCTCTTGCTATCTTCTTCTTCGGTCTACCTTCTGCCCTCATGTGGATTAAACTCGATGCCGGTGGTGTCGCATTCCCTGAATTCCTTGAAGTCCAAGATCACATCTGGGGCTATGGGCTCATGTTCAGCGGATTGTTTATTGCATTCTCGATATGGAAATATGGCTATGTCAAGTGGAAGAAAGAAGTTGAATTAGGCAAGGCTGCCCCTGGATTCAGAGGATACCTAGGTGTCGGTGTTTCCGCATTCCGTGACGATTTCATTAACACTGGAGATAACGATTTAGAAGTTGGACGCTGGTGGGACATATGTCTTTACCTCGCCTTCCCATTCTTGTTCAGCGTTCTCATGTTGTCCTACTTTGGCGATATGATCGCAAATACAGACGATGTATGGAATCCAGCGAATCCGAAGGGACTTGGAATTATTCTGACTTTCTGGGGAGTTGTAGCAGCTGTATTTATTGCCCTCAATAAGACGTTGATTCAACGACCACTGTACCGTAACGTTCCTGAGGGAGCAGATGCAGACATCTCACAACTTCCTGGTGGCGATGATGATTTGATTGGTATCCTTGGTTCAGAAATCCTCGATGCGGAAGTTTCGCTCGAAAGCGTTCAGATAAATTGAGGTGAAACAATGGAACCACTCGTTCAGTGGTTGTTGGGAGGGTTCATTCTCTCTCTCCTTTTCATAGGCGTTACTCGATGGTTCTGGTCTCGCTATGACAAACCATCTGAAGAGGCCATAGAGTGGCAAAAAGAACAAACTGAAAAACGTAAAGAGCGTAAAGTTTGGGAATCTGTTGAAATGCAGATGAGAAGAGAAGCTGAAGATGCTGAACAGAAAGCAACCTTTGAACAAAAGAGAATCAAAGTTGCATCTTCAGGAACGACTCCAGATGCAAAAGTTGTTGCAAAAGCATTCGAATCCTTAGGGGGAGCTCCTAGTGCTAAATCCGTAAAAGAGTCTGAAGTTATCGATTTAGAAGATGATTCAGACATTCATGCTGTGGATGAATTGGTCGAAGTACGCCAAGATGCTTGGGATGGTGGGGTACAACCGGATCTTGCTGAACCCGAGGAGCCAGATTGGGAACTTGTTGAGCGATTGAAACGTATTTCTGAAGCAGATGAGTTAGAAGAAAAACCGCACCCAGAACTACCAGATGCTCCAGTTCTTCCAGACCTTAGCGAAGAAGAGTAAAGTCTCCATAGACTTCTCTTTCGTTCCGAATTCAAGCGAAGGGCATTAGAGGGGAGAGCCGCTGGTTTGCACATGGTCCAACGCCCGAGAGGTACCCGTGATTTTGGCCCCAAAGAGATGCAACGCCGTTTAGCATTCGAATCTCTTCTTGAAGAACAGGCTCGACGCCACGGCTTTTCTCGAATTCAAACACCTATTTTTGAATCACTTGATTTGTTTACTGCAAAATCAGGACCTGGTGTCGTCTCTCAGTTGTATGCATTCAAGGACAAAGGCGAACGTGATCTTACGCTACGTCCTGAATTAACAGCTCCAGTCATGCGAATGGTTGCTGAGGAATTACGTAATGAAACCAAACCGTTACGTCTCTCTTACTTCGGACAATGTTTCCGCTATGAAGAATTCAAGAAAGGACGTTATCGTGAGTTCTTCCAATATGGTGTTGAACTCATTGGGGCTACAGGGCCCTTGGTTGAAGCAGAAGTCATTGCTTTAGCCATCAATATGCTTTCAGAAAGTGGACTCAAGAATTGGGAATTACGAATTGGACACGTAGGCGTTCTCAAGCAAGCCCTGTCAGGAATTGGACTGAGCGCTTCAGCAGAATCAGGAGAGCCTCCAATCGCTTCGGCTATGCGATTCCTCGACAAAGGTGATTTCAAAGGCTTAGAAGCCCTTCTAAGCGGACAAGGAATCTCTTCTGACTACATTCAACCACTCCAACAACTCTCGGCCTTAGAAGGAGGCCAAGAGACCATTGCACAAGCAAGAGAAATCCTCTCATCAATAGAAGGCGTTTCCTTGGAAGCCCTAGAGGCATTAGAAACAACATTGACTTCGATTACTCATCTTGCACCTTCACCACCATCACTCTCTGTCAACCTAACCGTTGCTCGTGGTCTCGATTATTACACAGGGACAGTCTTCGAAGTCCACGTTCCAGAACTCGGTGGAGAAGGACAAGTTCTCGGTGGAGGATCGTATCGACTACTCCATCTCTTCGGTCTTGAAGACTTAGATCCATGTTGTGGATTTGGTCTTGGATTCGATAGAGTCCTCCTTGCCCTTGAAGCCCAAGCAGCAGCAGAAAACAGAAAAGAAGTTGTCCCTGGAGAATCAGATACACTCGGACTTCTCGCAGTTATTCCATTCAACATTGATACAACATCAGTTCTCGGTATGGTCGGAGAATTACGCAATCATGGAGAACGAGTCGAACTTGAACTTCGTTCCAGAAAGATAGGAAAGGCTCTGAATTGGGCAAACAATATCGGAGCAGCATATGCAATGGTCATTGGACCAAGAGATATTGAACAAGGTAAAGCATCAATCAAGAGACTCTCTGATGGAGAACAAGTTGAAACACAACTCAACAGTTCTTCAGTGCTTGAAGCACTTCAACAACTTCGATCTTAGTTTTCTTCGTCTTCTTGACGACTGTTGACAAAGACTGCCATTGCAATTGCTGCAGATGCAACAACGAGTGTGAATCCAGGAGCGTCTTCAGAGTCGCTGCTTCCACCATCAATTTCTCCACCCTCTTGGAATTCTTCTGAGAAGGAAGCGTCGTCGATTGGAACTTCGATTCGACTATCCATACCCATAGTCATCTCGAATTTAGCAGGATCTCCGCCACCAAGAAATCCAGCGATACCCGGGTTGTAGTTTCCTGCAAGTTTCATCTTCACTCGAACTTCAGGGCTGTAGTCGCTGCCGTCCCAGTCGATTGGCGTTGATTCATCGATTGCAAAATTGAAAACAACTGTGTTTTGTCCTTGAACTAAACCAGTCTCTTGATGAACATCAACTTGATTTGGACCTGCCATCAAAGTAATGTTTAGTTCTTCACACTGGTTTTGATCACAGGCACCTTGATTATCGCCATTTGTCCAATCACCCTCAACTAAGATGTCAAATGAACCTCTGAATAATCCGTCAGGGTCCATGTATACTCTCTTTGCAAGCATAGGTTCCATTCTGAATTTTAAATCGATGTCTATAATTCCATCATTAACTTCCTCTGAGTACTTTTCAAGGGTCTCATTCTCTTGCATTGAAAAGTGAGTCCATGCCTTAGAATTTGACTCATTGTAATACATATGGAGTGTTTTATTTTCTTCGGAGGGTTGTCTTGGGTCATCTGCTGGGTCTGCTTGTTGAACAGCAACATTTCCACCAGCTTGTACTGGAACTAACATCATCAGGGCCATGAAGACGGCTAAGCCTGCAATCTTGCGCATGTTACTGCGTGTATGAACAGAGATATGAGTTTATTGAGTAGGTGTTTTTATTACACTTCTCAGTCAAATCGATGAATATCGATGTTTCCTTGACCACCAGATTGGTTCATCTGTTGTTGTTGGCGAGTGAGTTTCAAAGCGTTTCCAAGTTTATCTGGTTCAAGTCTTGGAGTACGCATATCTGCGCCTCCAACTCCTGTGATAATGGCCATGACCTTGATGGTATCACCAAAGGTTGGATCTTGTCGAGCGCCCCAGATAACATTCGCATCTTCGCTTACTCTTGCAGTCATCAAATCCACAACTTGGGAAGCGGATTCAAGCGTCATGTACTGTCCGCCAGTAACGTGAATTAACACGCCAGTTGCACCATCGACATCAACATCGAGTAGTGGGTGATTGAGTGCTTCATGAACAACTTCTTCTGGTCCACGATCTGATTCTCCATAGAGCATCATCGTCACGCCTCCATTAGCCATAATGGCTCGAATATCAGCGAAATCCAGGTTGATCAATGAAGGCAGAGTAATGGTCTCAACGATTCCCTTCACAATCTCTGCAACCAGTTGATCCATGATTGAGAATGCTTCTTCCAATGGAAGGTTTGGAACGTAATGCAACAATCTATTATTGTCGAGAACAAGAACAGCATCAGCAACTCTTCGTAGAGATTCAAGCCCTTCAAGAGCTCTCTTCATTCGTTGTCGACGCTCAACATGGAATGGTGTTGTTACGATTCCAACAACAAGAGCGCCAGCAGACTTTGCTTCTTCTGCAACGATTGGACAAATACCAGTTCCTGAACCGCCACCAAGTCCGCTTGCAATAAACACAAGATCAGCACCATTGACAATTCGTCGAATCATTTCTCGACCAGCTTCTGCACATCGACGACCCATGGATGGATCTCCACCTGCACCAAGTCCACGAGTAATGTGGCGGCCAACGAGAAGTTTCTGAAGTGAACGTGTGTTATCCAGATGTTGTTTGTCTGTATTAATTGCAACGGTTACAGCACCTTCAACACCGAGATGTGTGATTCGATTGAGTGTATTATTTCCAGACCCACCACAGCCGACGATAAGGATTCGAGGATTCGGTACTCCAAGGGATCCAACCTCTTCATCCATGAGAGCAGTTGCACCACGATTGATGGCTTCATCACGAAGCCCAGCAACCATGTCTGCCAGTGCTTTATCATGCATATTTTTTGCCGCCTTTGTGCTCGTTGAACTGGAAGAACTACTGGGTCCCATCCCTACACTTCCTGATTTCCTGAGCCCTCTCTTCTGACTATTAACATCCACCCTTGAAGCAGTGGTAAAACAGTCGATTTTTGAGGTCGCATACAACTACCAAAGCAACCTCTTCCTTTGTCAAGGTGTGGTTCATTTCATACACGAATTAAAAGAATAGTAGTTCAACCGAAGAACGTGACTGTTTCGTTGGTTTGGTTGAGAAGAGACCTACGTCTCTCAGATAATCCTGCTCTGGCTCAAGCTATTGCAGACGGTCGGCCAATCCTCTTCCTTTTCCACCTTGACTCAGAGCGTTTGGGACGTCACGATGTCGATGGCACTCATATCCAATGGGAACTTGATTGTCTGGACCGTTTGAGACATGATATCGAGAACCGTGGTGGCATCGTTTTATTCCGGTTTGGGCACGTACTCGCCTCCTTGAATGAACTTAATGCTGAGCATAATTTACACACCATCTACGGGAACGAAGAATCAGGACTGCAATGGTCTTGGGAACGAGATAAATCGGTAGCCAAATGGTGTCAAGAAAATGATGTGAATTTCGAGGAGTTTCCATCTAATGGTGTCGTCCGACGCTTGCGTTCTAGGGACGATTGGAAAACATTGAGAGATCGTCGAATCGATGCATCAATCATCGAAGCGCCTCAAAGGATTTCATCCGTCAAGACCCTTCACTCCGATTTGATTCCTCACGCAACCTCATTTGGATTAGAAGTGAGAGAACATCAATATCGTCCAGAGCCCGGTGAAACAGCAGCGATGGATACACTGTTTTCGTTCCTTGATGAACGAGGACGTGGTTATCGGAAAGGTATGTCAAGCCCAATCTCAGGGGCATCCATGTGCTCACGTTTGTCCCCCTATCTGAGTTCTGGATGCATAAGTATCCGGCAGATTTTCTACCATACAAAACGCAAACAGCGTCGTATCAAAACAAACCCACGCAGTGCTGAGAATAGAGGCTGGAGCGGAAGTCTATCTTCATACCAAAGCCGACTGGCATGGCATTGCCATTTTATGCAGCGACTTGAGGCCGAAGCAACGCTCGATGAACAAGCCATGAATCCCGAATTGGATGCTCTACTCGTTCGACCTTATGATGAAGAGAAATTTCTAGCGTGGGCAAATGGAACAACAGGCTGGCCATTCTTCGATGCATGCATGCGTTCCCTAAGAGCAACTGGATGGATTAATTTCCGAATGCGAGCAATGATGCAATCGGTTGCATCCTATACACTCTGGTTACCTTGGAGGGTTACTGGTGCTCATCTTGCTCGCCAATTTCTAGATTATGAGCCAGGGATTCACTGGTCACAGATACAAATGCAATCCGGTGTCACGGGTATCAACTCAGTGAGAGCCTATTCTATTCTGAAGCAATCAAAAGACCAGGATCCTGATGGTAAATTTATCAAACGATGGGTTCCTGAATTGAGGGATGTACCATTGGAACGTATTCACGAACCGTGGCTCATGTCCCAAGAAGAACAAACTGACGTATCTTGCATCATTGGAATCGATTATCCCGAACCTATTGTTGATGAGAAAGTTACCCGTAAGGAAGGAATCAGTCAAGCCTACAAAGCCAAAGCGGACGCAGAGGCGAAACTGCGGTCGAAAATGGTCTATCTCGTTCATGGAAGCCGCAAACGTAGCCGCTTCCAACAAGCATCTCATCAAAAGTAGATTGAATCAATATCATGACGATGAGAATAAATAGAACGAGGCGGTCGCAGGGACTACCTCACTTAGCTCAGTTGGTAGAGCACCTGACTGTAGTTGTGTAAACAAACCGTCTCAGCAGACATCAGGGTGTCCCCGGTTCAAGTCCGGGAGTGGGGACCAAATCAGAGATAATCACATTCGTCTGAATAAAAAATCAAAACTTCCTCAATTGGTTGAAAAGATGTAATCTCTTTTTTTATGTCGTCAAGATTTGCTAATCCATGAACAATAGTTGCAAGAACAGATGTTTTTGATAGTTTCATCAGTTTCGAAGTAAGGCTATCTGTAGCATCTTCTCCAGACCATATCAACTTAGGAATCGGGGGATTTTCCCATTTCGGTTGTAAATTTACTGCATTCTTCAAAAGAAATGGATTGAGTTCCAAACATTTGGTCAAGAGTTTTCTTCTTAAGACAAGACTT
>CALBJF010000165.1 GCA_937892665.1 uncultured euryarchaeote
TCTTTGGAGTAACTGGTTGAATTTTAATGCCATAAAGGCGGTCTGCTAGAGATGCGAGTGTCGGATCTTCAGCCAGATCAGCAGCATCAAGTTCCCCATCGAGAAGTTGCTGTAACCGTTCTTGAATACTGGTCATCATGAGTCCTCGCTAAGATGTGCTGTAAGCCCATCATTGATGAAGCCTCCTTTCGGAAAGAAATGTACTCTTCAAGCATTTCCAGCAGCTTCAACTTCAGCCCAGTCTCGCATAAATCCTTCCAAACCGCGGTCTGTTAACGGATGGGTCATTAATTGTTTGAAGATCTTTGCAGGCATAGTTGCAGTGTGGGCCCCAAGTTGCATACACTGAAGCATGTGAGTTGGGTGTCGAATGGAAGCAGCGAGTACTTTGGTCGAAATATCATACTGTGACCATGTATCCATAATCTCTGCAATCAAATTCATTCCATCATGGCCAGTATCATCAATTCTGCCAATGAAGGGGGATACATATGTTGCACCGGCTTTGGCAGCCATAAGTGCTTGCGATGCTGAAAAGATCAGTGTTACGTTTGTATCAATTCCTTCATCTGTAAGTACCTTGGTTGCTGCAAGCCCCTCTGGAGTACACGGGATTTTGATAATGACATTTTCGGGCAATTCACTTTTGAGCTCTCTTGCTTGTTCAAGCATGCCTGCAGTATCCATTGCTGTAACTTCTGCAGATATCGGACCTGAGCATATACTGGCTATTTCACGAACAACTTCTTTGAAATCTCTTCCACTTTTTTTGATAAGAGAAGGATTTGTCGTTACGCCATCAAGAATACCCCAAGCGGCTATTTCTCTAATTTCATCTACGTCTGCGGTATCTAGGAAGAACTCCATAGTAACCGCTCTCGCAGGCACTCCTTCAATATGACGGATGCCTTACTTGCGTTGTATTGCTCGACGTGCTGCCTTTGCAATGTGAGGTGCACTCAATTCCATTATTTCCAGCATCTCGTCGGATTGACCAGATTCTCCAAATCGGTCTTTGACGCCAACACGTTCCAATGGAGTGGTTGATGTCATTGAGAGATGTTCAGCAACCGCTCCACCCAGACCACCGATAATTGAGTGATCTTCTGCAGTAACGATGCAACCGCAGCGTTGTGCAACATTGTCGATTAGTTCCGAGTCAAGTGGTTTGATCGTATGCATATCGACCACTGTAGCGTGGATTCCTTCCGCAGCAAGCATATCTGCCGCTTTCAGAGACTCTGAAACGAGTACTCCACAGGATATAATTGCTACATCATTACCATTTTTCAATTCAATCCCCTTTCCGATTTGGATGGAATCTTCTGGTACGTCATCATACAACACAGGAGTTTTATTTCGTGCTGTTCTCATGTAGGATGGATTTGATGTAGTGGCAAGACGCTTGGTTAGGATGCGTGTACTCACATCATCACTTGGGTGCATGACTGTAACATTTGGAAGTGTTCTG
>CALBJF010000166.1 GCA_937892665.1 uncultured euryarchaeote
GTAGTCGTTATGAATTAGATCTTGAGAAAGCAGAGTCAAGGCAGGAACTTGAACAAGTTGCATTACGCTGGGAATACAGTTTGATGCTTCGTCTGCTTGGTCCACATCAAGGCATTCGTCTTGAACGAATAAGGGCAGAACTTGATGATAAGTTTGAGATCGCTGAAAAGTTGATGATTGTTTCTGATGACCCAATAACGGATGTCGACCACACTCCGCTCGTTGAAGATGAACACGAAGTGTCTTCGCCATCAATAGATGCGAAGGAAGATCAAACAGACGAAAACGGATACCAATGGCTGTTGCAGGAAGGAGTGCAATGGTACAGAAAAGAAGACGGTTCTGAATGGTCTGAATATCAAAACTAAGTTTTTGAAATTAAACATCTAGACTTGAATTGAAACCAATATCCGCTTGTCGGATAATCCCAAAATACACGTGAATCTTCATAATGGAGATGCCAAAGCGGCGATTATTCCAAGACTGTGGGGGTCGTTCAGTTTTACTGATGGAATGGGTGTGGGGACATGTCAGAATTAAAAATACGAATAGAAACTGAAGAATACATTTACGAAGAGTACTACGAAGCTTGAATCACCAGCGTCGGGGATAGACATTATCTCCGATCAATACTGCTGATGGTCGTGCAATTTCGCCCTTTTCCATAGTTGAGATCTCTTTGCTGTTGAAATTGACCTTAACGAAGCAAACTGCTTCGCCTTTGATGCTTGTTACAAGGACATTTTGTCCAACTGAAAGATCACCTGGAATCGATACTAATCCTGGTCGAAGCAGTGGTGCACCATGTGCCAATGCAGCAACTGCACTGTCTTTGACAATGATTCTTGGCAGATGAGTCATCAACTTTTCAATAGGATGGAGCATTCTTGAGAGTGCTTCTGGTTGGTTGCATTCCTTCCACAACCAAACTGCATCTGCAATGTCGTGCAGTTGGACGCAGTCTTGGAGGTCAAAGCTTCCTGAATCTTCTCTTCGAAGTTCTCTCAATGTAATTGGTTGATCTAATAACAAGCCCATGTCCTTGGCCATGGTTCGAATATAGGTTCCTGCTTCACATCGAATACGGGTGACGATGTGTTTTTCATTACGGTCGAGAACTGTGAACTCGTGGATTTTTCGTGTTCGAACTTGAACACGAACTGCTGAAATTTCTGGAGGTACGTTGTAGATACGTCCAGTCAGTTGTTGAATGACTTCATCCATACGATCTTCATCGACTGGAGTCTTCATTTGGAAGATCGCAATATACGTTTTATCATGCTCAAGAATCTGCTTTGTCAAGCGCATGGACTTACCTGCCATGAGAGGGAGTACACCTGTTGCGAATGGATCGAGTGTTCCTCCGTGACCCAGACGTGTTAATCCGAGTAGATCACGAACCCAAGCAGAGACTTGGTGAGATGTAGGACCTGCTCCTTTGTCGAGGAGAAAGAATCCCCCTTCGAGTCGCTGCTCGATGGTTTTCAGATCAGGATACGTTCCTAGGGCTTCATCAGTAGAAGCTTTTTCATCTAATATCATAGTTGCAGAACTCATTATTATTCCTCCAATATGTCAAGAACCGAGGCCAGCACTTCTTGAGGGTTTAGGTCAGAGGCGTTGATGATATGTGTGTACGGTTCTGTTTGTTGAGGAAGCAAACCATACAATTCATCGAATCGTTGTTCATCCACTTTCGAGCGTTGCTTGTTTGCTTCAATAATGGAATTCAAATCTCCTCCTTCTCGTGCTTGAACTCGCTTTGCTCGTTCAATATCATCGACTTCCAACCAAATACGGGGTGTGGACAGCCCAAGTTTGTATGCCCACCATCCAGAGAGTCGACTTTCAATTATAGATGAGGCTTCATCATCAGTCCGCATCATTTCTTCCTTCAGGAGGGCATCGAGTTGTCGATCAACTTCAAGGTCTTCTTTACAGAGTTGACCAAAGTCAGAGAGACTCATATTACGTCGCTTCGCTTCTTGACGAAACAATTCCCCACCGTTGAGCGATGACCAGCCTTTTGTTTCACAAAGTAAGGATACGAGCGTACTTGTGCCACTTCCTGGATGCCCAGAAATGGTCACTTTGAGCATTGTTCACACCCATTCATGGTAGCAAACATTGCATCGAAGGGAACGATGCCCTTTCTTTTCGACATCTTCGCTCATACACTCCGGACAGACGTGTACTGATGCAGATGCAGATGTCTTGACTTCCACTTTCTCTTGGGTCTCATCAGCATCTTTCTGTTGTTTTTTAG
>CALBJF010000167.1 GCA_937892665.1 uncultured euryarchaeote
TGATGAACCATCGAATCTTAACTTCTACACCTCCTCATCTGGAGAGATCTACAGTTCCGAATTTCTAAGAATAGCAAAAACAAGAGGGCGTGCTTTTCTTGATTGTTGTCCAAAAAACGATGACTTGTGGTTGACTTCATTGGCCATCGAAAACAGCACTCCTATCTCAGTGGTGGAAGGAATCAATCGGACATTTACTTTCATACCAGCTGCACAACAACTCACTCTTGAGGAAACCAACGTATTCGGAGGATATAATGATGTTCAAATCAAAGCCACATTCAATAAGTCAATACTTGAAAAGTTACGAGAATTAGAACGAGAAAAGGGTTTGAGATAACTTAGAAAATCCCCTGATTAACTGTATTTCTTCGCGTGGTTTCAAGAAGCAGGTGTGCGTAGCAAAATTGTGTCGGACTCCAATATCCACCGTCTTGCTACCTTTCGTAGTACTGTAGAGGTGATGCTTACAGACGGCGTCTTGACCAGAGAAGAAAAGCGACTCATCATCCGCCTCTCATCATGTCTGAATCTTGAATCCCATCAACCCGCAGAGATTTATCAAGCCATCATTGATGGTAAGAAAACGGAGAAAGGAGACCGATTGACAGAGGATGAGCAGAGAGAAGTTTACAAAACGATCTTCGAAATTGCTATCATAAATGCTTCTTTATCGAAAGATGAGTTCAGAGTTATGGCTCACTTGCGCGATATATTTTCAATAGATGACGAAGAACACCAACTTGTAGAAGATGAACTTAGTGATATGGTCAAAGAACGGTTTGAAGACCCAAATGTAGTTGAAAAGACACTGAGCACACTTCGGGATTCTGTGCGTCTAGTTACAACATTATTTGATAACGTCCGAAAGAAGAATCACGGTGAAAGTTGATGGAGACACCATCACTTGATGCATTCCTTGGCGACGTTACTACACTTCCTAGACGGAAGAAAAAGACGTTGAAATTACTTCGAGAAGCTTACACTTACGGCGTACCGGGAATAATAACAAAATCGATGACTGACCGATTGGCTTTTTCAGGCCAATATGCGTTCCACATAGGTACGCCAGATCCTGAAATGAGGCGACTAGCATCCTGGATGCTAACAGTCGAACCGAATAGGAAAAGAATTGCAAGATTAATACCAAAAATTTGGAAACGGCATGGCCGTGAAGATTTGAAACTCGTAGGACTATTATTAGCGAACATGTCGGATGAAGAGCTTGAAGAAGACGGATGGACAATACTCCTCCAATTAATTCAAGATAAGATTGCAGTTGAAGCATTTCTTGAAATTTCCGAAGAATTCGTACGAGGGGGCCGAACCATTCCAGATGATTCTTGGATAATTGATGCATCAAAACAAAGCAAAACTTGGTTCCAACTCATGATTTTGATTTTATCAATCGATGAGAGCAGATGCTCGAACCATCAGGAATTAATCAAAAAAGCGCCTCAGGGGGGCGAATTGTTTGAAAGGATTCGTAACCGCTTGGTTGAGCGTATATCTTGATGGCCTTGATGGATATGGGACATCATGGCCGAGCGGTTCTTGCCCACTGAAGACCCTGTTCTGGAACAGGTTCTCACATGGACAGTCGAACGGGATGCTCGTGATGTTCGCAGGCTCCTTGAATGGCTTCCACAAGCCCGTTCAAGTCGAGAACGGCAAGCCCTTCTTGACCGTGTTCGAGATCTTCTTGATGAACTTGAACAGGCAATGAGTGCTCTTGACGAATTAATGTGAGTAAAATGTCCTGCACATGCATAATTCTAGCTGGCGGCAAGAGTCTCCGAATGAAAAAAGACAAAGCACTTATCTTCGATAACGCCAATAAACTACATCATAAGTTAACCAAATTAGGATTTCCAACGTTTATTGCTTGTGGAAGCAAAGAGAGAATAAGTATGTTTGATGGAACGATTCTTCCTGATGGTGAGGGTGTAAACTCTCTTCCAGAGGCCATCAAATCCTTTGTGGATTCTATCGAGGGAGAGATTCAGTTTTTCCCATGCGACATGTATCTTCTATCAGCTGAAGCCCTCCAATCACTTCTCCAGCAGCAACCTGGCGTTCCTGTAGATCATAACGGGAGAGAACAATACACACTAACGCGTACACATGCAGGGTGGGAGCCATCTTCAAAACCAACATTAAGAGAGATGTTTGCAGACTTCTCACGAAACGATATGAGTGAGTACGGAGCCGAACTAACGAACTTCAATCATCCAGAACAACTTCATGCCCTGAACAAATTAAATC
>CALBJF010000168.1 GCA_937892665.1 uncultured euryarchaeote
ACAATTCGAAACAAACCCTCTCCTGCGATAATTGAAGTTGATTCAAGACCATCCTTAGATTCACTCAATGTAAACTCAACAACATCTTCATCGTTATTCAAAAAGAGTGGTTTTGCACGGATAGGAAGAGCGAGCACATCATGAATCTCTCTTTCTTCGATCGATTCCTCTTCCGAACTTTCTATGATTTCTTCATCAGCCGCAGGTGCATCAACCACATCATCTTCATCAGAATCTTCGCCCCAGGGCGTCTCGACAAGGGTGTCCATACTCAGGTCTAAGACCAATCAGACCATCAACGTACCTAATTATCGGTGCATCTCAGAGAACCAAGACTTGGCTGCTCCATCTTTACTGAATCCCTTTCCAGGCTTTGTTCCAATAACCGTATCGATTGAAGCCTCAGAAGCAATCTCTTGAATGCGTTCATTGACCGGTCCATTGATGATAAGTACTTTGACGCCTTCAGTAGAAGAAGCAGTCTTAGCAATACCTGCAGCGCCCATTTCCTCGCCAACACTTCCATCAGCTAGAACAAACAGAGCCTTGTTTTTACCAAGTGCATCGAGGTGATCGAACATCTCTTGAATTTCAGCAGGTGCAACTTCAGTTTCAAACACTTCAGGCATTTCCTCAACCCAGTCGCCCTTGTCTGCACCACCGTGCTTCTTTTTGTCTTCCTTGTCGTCTTTCTCCATAATCTTTGCAAATTTAGCAGCTTCAACCTTCATGGACAGAGATTTAGTAATCGTCTTCTGTGGGAGAAGTTCCCATTCCTGTCCTGTTGGTGCTTGTGCGACAAAGTCAACACGCAAGATAGCGTGAAGTTGGCGGAAGAGCATTTCTCCACCACGGTCTCCATCAATTGCTAGTGTAACGGATTGCTTTCCGTTTGCAAGATCAATGAGCTCTTGCTTAATGTCTCCAGCGCCATCTGCACTGATTGCATTCTTTACACCACTGTTGAGTAGGTTAATGACATCATTACGGCCTTCGACAATAATGAGTGAGTCAGAACTCTGGACGTTTGGTCCACATGTTAGGCCATGGAAGTTTGTTGCAGTTCCTACAGTGAGGACGGAGCGAACTTCTTCGACAACGGTTTTGCTAGCAGCCTCGCCAGAGTTGACGAGTTGAAGCAATAGTTCTTTTGCACGGTCAACAACAGCACTGCGCTTTGTTGCACGGACATCAGATATTTCTATAACAGTGATTTTTGCTTGACATGGACCAATACGATCGATTGTCTCGAGTGCAGATCCAATAATTGCAGTTTCAACGTTATCCATACTACTTGGTATGAGAATAAGTCCGTGCACCTTACCGCCTTTTGTTTCTGTTTCAACGTCAACATGCCCTACGCGAGCAGTTCGTTGTAATTTTCGTAGTTCGAGTTCATCGCCAAGAAGACCTTCTGTTTGACCCATAATAGCGCCAATGATGTCTTTACGTTGAACTGTTCCGTTTACTTTTATATCGGCTTTGATGAGATACTTCATCGCCTTTCCTTGTTTATTTCCTGAATGATTTTTTCGAGCCAGATTGATTCCTCCTTTCGGCTTCCTCAAAGACAGTACTTTTCCGCCCCAATTAGGCGATACAGTACAATGGTTCCACGCATAGCGGGTAACCAAGTGAATGTGATTCGGCAATTTATCCTAGACACTCCACCTTTTCAAGGCTGCGGCTGTAAAAACGGTAATTTGAACGATTTGTCATTCTTTAGGAAGAGACGAGGAGCGCGCTTCCAAATCATCTCTCTTTTCTTGGCTAAGAAACGGCATATGAGGATCTTCATCTCCCATATTATTCTTCCATGCATCCATTGCACGCGCCCATATTTCTTCATCAGCATTCCATTCAAGCCAGCGTTCGACAAAGGCGACATGTCGTTGCACGTCTTCATCTTCGGGCGCTAAATGCTTGAGTAGAAGATTTGTTTGTGCTAAAATCAACCCCATTGGAGGTGCAATGAGGTATACGCCGAATGGATTACGCTCTGTGGATATGGTCAGATGTTCTTTCCATAGGCCAAAACCAACATCGTAAACATACCCGATCAAAAACACCGTAAGGAGTACGATAACCCCAATAAACATGAGGCCAAAATAGGTTGATGAAATTCCAAAGGTTTCGTCAGAAAAGCAGAGAGTTCCATTACAACTATCGTCAAACCTCCACTGAACATAAGGCCAAATAATCAACGTTAGTGTTGTTGTCCAGAATGCCATTGATACAACAGCTTGGGATTGTTGAAGGCGCCAATACTGCCTCATCAATAACTTCTTCATGGTGAGTGGATTTCTTCAACCCTTATGGATTCAACCCCTATCTTCTCCCAATCCGCTTTGATTTTACAAGGAATCACAAATCGACGTGATTAAATATTCGCCGCCAGACCACAATCTAATCATCCAGAGGGAATGTTATGGGCTTGCTAGGACTCCTCCGCAACCTTCCAAGTAAAATGTACGTCTCAGTCGTCATGGCAAAATTAAATTTTTTCAATGCCACAAGCAGGCGTACAGTTCTATCTGAAAACGGACCGACGCTATCGACAACGACGTATGGCGTTCGGTTCAAAACAGTACATCTCTCTTTAGAGGCCATGGCGAGAGGTAACCTCAGGCCATCTCGAATGATTCTTTTTGTTGACGATAAATCGCTTTATGACAACCCGACAAAAGGGATTCAGAGACTTTGTAAGCGTGGATTAGAAGTTCATTTAGTTGAGAATTTTGGCCCCCATACCAAGTATTACCCCTTCCTGGAAATGGTTGAGGATTTTAGTCGGCCACATGCAACGGGAGATGATGATCATATCTATCCAAAGTGGTGGCTGCAAAAGATGTTTTCGGCAATATCAAAGAATCCTACTTGGATACACACCTATCGTGCTCACTGTATTCGGCTAAACGCAGAAGGAACAGAAGCAATGCCGTATGTGGAGTGGGGGCCAGGAATTGTTGATGAACCATCGAATCTTAATTTCTACACCTCCTCATCTGGAGAAATTTACAGTTCCGAATTTCTAAGAATAGCAAAAACAAGAGGGCGTGCTTTTCTTGACTGTTGCCCAAAAAACGATGACCTGTGGTTGACTTCATTGGCCATCGAAAACAACACTCCTATCTCAG
>CALBJF010000169.1 GCA_937892665.1 uncultured euryarchaeote
CTTGAACTGCAAGTTATCGATCGAAGCCTTGCCCAGCTGAATGCGAACACGAATCAAGCCATTGCTGGTCCATCTACAATTACAAACGTCACTATTGAGGTGACCAACATCGGTACAATGCAAGATACGTTCCTTCTTTCTCTTGAATCGGGTGAATCTTCGACATATTTCGAACTTTCATTATCGCAAACATCGGTTGTTCTTGGTGTGGGTCAATCCGAAACCGTTGTTCTTGGTGTACGTGAGTCTTCCACAGGTGCTCCTGAAACAGGACTTCCAATCAACATACAAGTCACTTCTACTCTCGATTCAGAAGCAACAGACTTCGTTCTCATCACCCTCTTTTCAATGGATGCAGGAGCAGACTTGACAATTCTTGTCAATGATGATTCCTCAGTAGCGGGCGGAACAATCGATGGTACTGTCTCTGTAACAAATACAGGAAACAGTGCTGATCAATTTTCGATAAGTTCTGTGGGATTGACATGTACTCTTGCTGAATCAGTCACCCTTTCACCAGGTGCCTCCTCTTCGCCTCTTCCATGGACCTGTGATGTTTCCGAAGATGCTTTAGCTGGGACAAATGCATTCAGTCTTCGCGTTGTGTCATCCGCACGTTCAGATTATGTGTACAGTGAAGTCGCCACCTACAACGTCGAAGCATCTTGGGACTCCACATCGGTTGTATCAATTTCAGTTGATGCTACGTCACTTGATGTTCCTTACATGGGCGGTTCGTCAACTTCCGTTACCGTAACAAATCTCGCCAACATCGATATTACTGGACGACTAACTCTTCTCGGTGTAGGGGACGGTGTTTTCGATGTTCAATGGAACAACACTGCTGGGGAAAAGACAGATTTGTTTACACTCAGTCCAGGGGCTTCGGAAATATTTGTCGTTCGTCTCAATGCGATTTCAACGCAAGCCACATCAGCAGAGTTGAAAGTCCGAGCATTGGTTCAAGTCGATGGAAGTAGTGTCGATGCAGAATCTTCTGTTATCGATGTAGATTTGGCAGGAAAGGCTCAACCTCCCGAAGGCATTACAATTCTTGGGATTGAGATTGGAGGCGATGCAACATTCAATATTATGGCTGCAGGGTATGTCCTGTTCGCTCTTGCTGTACTGGTCATAAAATACCGATCACCTTCCAACAAACCAACTTCAGAAGAAGGTGAAGAAGAAGATGAAGATGTAGATGAAGAAGAGGAGAAGGAGTACGCTCTGGGGCCGAATGAATGCCGAATGGACACCAATCGCCGGATTACTTGCCCATCTTGTGAGGCAAGGCTTGCGGTTCCTGGTGGAAACGATCCTCCGTTCAGATTCAGTTGCCCAACATGTGAGGCAAACATTCGTGTTGTTGAATACGGCACGTCTCCGAAATTCTGATTCACTTACGTCGTTGAGCTATCAATAGGAATGCAGTGTGGCCAAAGGGTCCATTGACAGGACGTACGCCGCCTCTGCTCGCCTTACCCCATTGCCGTTCAATGATTTCTCCAGCCCATTCAACGTGTAATCCTGCTTCTTCACATGCAATCCATGCTTTCTCGAGTTGGCTGGTCACTGGGCAGTAACAGGAGATGCGTGCCCCAACATTTAGCAAAGGTGCAACAGCTTCAATCGCAGGTGGATGTTCGGGTAAATCCAAAAGAATCGCATCAACATGTTCTGCATGCTTTTTGATTTCTTCGACCACATCTTCGATGCGTCCGTCAATATGACTGTGATTGGGGAACTCTACCATACATTGCGAAAGCGTCTGAAGATTCTCTAATCCAACACTGGCATGTTCTTCACGCGGTTCAACCGTGATGAGATGTCCACTTGGTCCGATGACCCTTGCCAAATGCATCGAAAGTCCTCCAGAACCTAATCCTGCTTCCAGCACGATGTCGTCAGCCCCGATTCCATGTCGTGCAATAAGGACGCCCGCATCTTTCGAACCGATCGTTTGTGCCCTTCGCTTCATTCCTGAGATAAGTTCTGGTAATCGTGTGGGAAGGCGGAGAAGAATTTTGGAACCAACATGCGTTTCTTCTCCATCTTTCAATTGAGAAAATTCTTTGACTGGATTGACCACACCAAT
>CALBJF010000170.1 GCA_937892665.1 uncultured euryarchaeote
AGACTGCGATGAGATTCTTCATCAAGGGGTACATCGCCGTCAAGGAGAACTGGAATCCGAGGATCTCCACCAATAAATAATAACAATGGAAGGACTACTGCGAGGATAGGTATCCAAATCGTGAATCCTTCAAAGGCATTGAATATGAAAAAGGCCGCAGTGATGAGGATCATGAACATGAGAATTTGAGTGCTTGAGCTTCTGGCCTCATGTATTCCCATTCTCGAAACGAGCAATCGACCACCGGGGAAAGTAGGTATTGGAAGAAGAAGAAGCCATCCGACCAATGTCAAATATGCTGCAGCAAAGAGGAAAGGATGACTCCAATCAAGATGGATGTCAAAGTATTGGTCGAAACCTGAACCTAAGAGTTCAATCAAGAATGGAGCATTAAGCCGCATGGGTTCACTCGTGAGTGTGAACGGATCAGATGTGAGGAATATCCCTACTGTCCAGAAGATGAATCCGCTTAACAGCATAACCAATGGAACACTGATTGAAGAGTAAGCTAACGATTTACGATCTGGCCATGGACGAGCGTCCATTCTCGGCAAAGTTGGTATGAAGAAGATTCCAAAAGGCCAGATGAAGTAGGATGCAGATAGACCTGAGAAGAGCCAGAGAAGTATCGAAGGGTCTGGTATTGGTAAAATATGCCCACTACGAACACCATAATGCGATGAAATCTTCGCTTGGGCAAAGGAAGCAAGCCCTAAAGTCAATAGAATTGGCAATACATATCCAATGAAGGCATCAAGATAGATTGATTCGATGAACCAGCCTCCTTCTGGCCTGCCAGAATCCATCCAACGGACGCCAGACACGAGAACTGTTATGATCGAAGCAATCCACATATAGATGTGAATTCTTTTCCCAGGGAATTGACCGTGAGGGAGTGGCAATGCAGTGAGTTGATTGAGGTCACCTCGTCGCAAACGAGCCATCCAACCAAGTTTCTCGAGATAACTATTCAGTTCGATTAAGCGTTTGTCAAGATGTTCAGCCTCGACGTCCCAAGTAGGCCAGAGACCTCCTAGATGAGATTTAACAGTCATGTATCGGCTGATAATACTCGCAAGTAAATCGCGTTGAGTCCACGTATTTTTATGTGCAGAAAGTGGAATCAAATCAGTATCTTTTGAATCTGACATACGTTGAAACACTCCCCTTGTAGTTTGGGCTGGTCATAACTCCCCCATCAATCATGCCCTTTAGACAGGCAAATGAAAGAATCACTTATTCTTGAATCGCTTCAATCGGAACGTTTCTTCACGTTCCATTTCTTCAAGTCTGAGTTGAATGAATACCTTCGCTTCTTCAAGTTCTGGAATGACCTTGAATTCGAGAGCATTGACACGACGCTTTGTTGCTTCAATCTCTTCGAGAAGTCGCTTTAGAGTAGCTTCCATTTCTGCGGCTGTAACAATCTTCTCAATCAATTCACTGAATGTATCGCTTGCTTCATCGATGTATGGTGATGAACCAATGAAACCAACACCACGTTCTGCAAATGTGGACTTGAGGTTTGTACCGCTGACGGAAGGAACGACAACACCCATGATGTTTCTTCGTTCAACTTCGACTTCAGGATGAGCGCTGTTAGCGATTGCTGCAGCACGAACTGCAAGGCCGCCTTCAATTGCGTTAGCAAGATCAATACGTTGTTTTGCAAGTCGATATGCTTCAGTAATTTCCTTCTTCGCTTCAATCATGACAGATAGAAGTTGACGGAATTCATGGAAAAGACCATCACGCTTCATTTTCAGAAGTTTATATCCATTTTTGGTCTGCTTGATGCGACCCTTGAGTTTAATCAACTCGCTTCGGGTTGGTTTGATGTCAAGCGCCATTTGTTCACCTCAGTATTCAGGAGCGGTTCTCAGGATGGTACTTGTCAATCCAATCTTGGTCAAGACGTACAAGGTACTTGGTATCGATTGATGCCATTAGTTCCCAGCATAGATTCAATGTATCTTCGATAGAACGGTCTTCATCACGAGATTGACGCAGGAAACGGTCTTCGAATACACCAGAGAAGTCAAGCAGTTGCTTGTCACGCTCATTGAGTGCATCTTCGCCAACAATAGCAACAAGACCACGAAGTTCACGGCCTTGAGCATATGCAGCATACATTTGGTCAGAAACAGACTTGTGATCTTCACGGGTTGTCTTTGCACCGATACATGATCCCATCAATCGAGAAAGAGATGGAAGAACGTTAATCGGCGGATAGATACCTTGTTGATGTAATTCACGAGAGATAACAATCTGTCCTTCAGTAATATATCCAGACAAATCAGGAATCGGGTGTGTAATATCGTCACCAGGCATTGTTAGAATCGGGAATTGAGTAATCGATCCTTTCTTGCCCTTAACGATACCAGCACGCTCGTAGAGCATTGCAAGGTCAGTGTACATGTAACCAGGATATCCACGTCGTCCAGGAACTTCTTCACGAGCTGCACCAATTTGACGAAGTGCATCGCAGTAGTTTGTCATATCTGTGTAGATAACAAGTACGTGATAATCGTGCTCGAATGCTAGATATTCAGCAGCGGTCAAAGCAAGACGTGGTGTAATGATTCTCTCAACAGCAGGGTCGTCAGCAAGGTTGACGAACAAAACCGCATTTTCGAGAGCACCTGTTCGCTCAAGATCTGCACGGAAGAAATTGTATTCTTCAGCAGTAATACCCATTGCGCAGAATACTACAATAAATTGTTCGTCACTGCCAGGGAGTTTCGCTTGTCGAGCAATCTGTAGTGCAATATCGTTGTGTGGAAGACCGGAAGCCGAGAAAATCGGTAACTTTTGTCCACGGACGAGTGTTGTACAGCAGTCAATAGCTGAAATTCCAGTTTGAATGAAATCGTGAGGGCTTTGTCGACTGAATGGATTGATTGCAGCCCCGATGATATCGGCGTTTTCTTCTGCAACGATGTCCGGTCCACCGTCCTTTGGGCGTCCTGCACCATCGAGAATACGTCCAACAAGGTCAGTACTTACAGGGAGTTTGAAAACGTCCCCCATGAATGTAACACCAGCTGTTCGGTCAATCTTTGCAGTTCCTTCGAAAACTTGGACAATAACCAAATCGTCTGATGTATCAAGAACTTGTCCGTTCTTGATGCTTCCATCAGCAAGTCGTAGGCTGACGATTTCACCAAATGCTACTGGCTCTGTCTTGTTCAAGAACACGAGTGGCCCTTTTACGTCTGTAATGGTTCGATATTCCTTTCCTGTCATAATTTCACGTCCTCAGTTTTCCTCCACGGTGGCTGCGATTTCATCGACCATGTCTTTCACCATGGATTCGATTGTATCGACATAGCCCTTTTCGAATCGACCACGCATGAGCGCAGTACGAGCAGGGATATTGACAACGTCGTTGAGTTGTGCACCTGCTGCCATAGCATTCTTTGCAGCTTCTTGGAAGCTTAGAATGGCTTTCGACATGGAGTATTGTAGATTGATGTCACAGAATGCATCAACTTCGTGGAATCCGTTCTGTTGCAAGAAGTATTCTCGAATCATACGTGCGACTTCAAGAGTGAGTTGCTGATCGACTGGCAATGCGTCAGAACCAACCAACTGAACAATTTCTTGCAGTTCAGATTCAACTTGTAAGAGACCACTGATTTGGGTTCTTATTTCAGGGAAATCCTGAGCGATGTTATCTCGGAACCATTGATTCAAACTCTGAGGGTATAGAGAGTATGAATTCAACCAGTTAATTGCAGGGAAGTGACGTTGTCTTGCAAGACCTGCGTCCAATCCCCAGAATACCTTTACGATACGAAGTGTACCTTGTGAAACTGGTTCAGAAATATCTCCACCAGGTGGACTTACAGCACCGATGACAGTAACTGATCCATCGTCACCATTGTTGGTTTCAACACGTCCAGCACGTTCGTAGAATTCTGCAATTCGTGATGAAAGATACGCTGGGTACCCTTCTTCACCAGGCATTTCTTCAAGACGTGATGAAATTTCACGCATTGCTTCAGCCCAACGAGAGGTTGAGTCTGCCATGAGTGCAACGTCGTATCCCATGTCACGGAAATATTCCGCAATGGTGATTCCTGTGTACACAGATGCTTCACGAGCAGCTACAGGCATGTTGGAAGTATTTGCAATCATGACAGTACGGTTCATGAGAGGCTTTCCTGTGTTTGGATCAATCAAGTGAGGGAACTCGTCCAGTACTTCAGTCATCTCGTTTCCACGCTCTCCACATCCGATGTAAACAACAATTTGTGCATCGGAGTACTTTGCTAGTGATTGTTGTGTAACGGTCTTACCAGATCCGAATGGACCAGGAATACCTGCTGCACCACCCTTAGCAAGTGGGAAAAGGAAGTCAAGAATACGCATTCCTGTAACAAGAGGAGTGTCAGGAGCGTACTTTTGGCGGTATGGACGAGGTGTTCGCACAGGCCACTTCTGCATCATCTGAATCTCTCCACCATCTTCGAGAACACAAACAGTCTC
>CALBJF010000171.1 GCA_937892665.1 uncultured euryarchaeote
TGACATTTGGAGCAAGTTATGCTGAAATTCGTTTGATGGCTGAAACAACTTCCTCGGTACGATTGAAGGATGGGCAACTTGAACATGCCATTCCAGGGCAAGAGATCGGAGCAACACTTCGAATCCTAGCAGATGGTGCATGGGGCGTTCATTCTACCACAGATATTAGCAATATTCCAAATGAAATCGAAGCAACTGTGCGCCTTGCGAAAGCAGTTGCTGCCCGCCGCCCAAGCGGTTCAAATCCGATTCAACTTGCTGAAATCCCAATTCATCAAGATGAAATCCATTGGAAATCGAAAAAAGATGTCCGAAACACAGATCTCGATACCAAGTTGTCAATGCTCGACAATATCCATCAGTCCGCTAATGATGATGAACGAATCATTTCAGTTTCGTGTGGTTGGTCGGATGAGCACCTCCACACTGAACTATTAACAACTGAGGGAATGGACAGAACATGGTCATTCCAACGTTCGATGGTGAACGGCATGGTAACTGCCAGAGATGGTGGCGATCCAGTTTCCTATAGAATGAGGCATGGAGGAGAAGGAGGACTCGAACTTATCGAGGCATGTGATCTGCAAAGTCTTGGGGGAGATGCTCGTATCGCAGCATTGAGACTACTCAAAGCCGAGCGGGCTCCAAGTGGAAAATTACCTCTTATCGCAGACCGAGACCTTACTGGAGTCTACATTCATGAAGCACTAGGTCATCCATGTGAAGCCGATCTCGTCGCAGCAGGAGATTCATGTTTGGATGGGAAACTCGGTCAAAAAATAGGTAATGAGATTGTAACAGTTGTCGACGATCCAACCCTACGAGGGGGCTATGGCGCCTATCCTATCGATGATGAAGGTCTTGACCCAAGAGAAAAAACACTCATCAAGAACGGCGTCTTAACCGATTACTTGAATCACAGAGAAACCGCACATCACTTTGGATTGGAACCAAATGCAGGCGCACGCGCTCAGGATGGACTCCATCACCCTCTTGTAAGAATGTCGAATACAATGATCATGGGTGGAAATTTCAATGATATTGATGAACTTATGGAGGATATTGAATACGGTGTCTATGCATGTGGATCACGTGGCGGGCAGGTTGATACCGGCAGAGGTTCATTCCAATTCGCAGCCCAAGAGGCATACCTCATTGAGAATGGAGAGATCACAACCCCTCTACGAGATGTAAGCGTAAGTGGACTTACATTGCAAATCTTGAATGATGTTGATGGATTAACCAAAGATGCAAAGTTAGCAAGCCCTGGTTTCTGCGGAAAAGGACAGACAGTCCCCGTAGGCGACGGTGGCCCAATCATGAGAATTCGAGAAGCACTGGTGGGATGAGGATGATCCCGGAAGATGCAATCGAACGGCTTCTTGAAGGATGCAAGGATATCTCAAAGGAATGTGAATTACAAAACATTTCTGAATGGGAAATCGTCGGAACGCAAGGATATGGTCGCTCACTGGATATCGAAGCAGGAAGAATCTCCCTCGCTTCCGGAGGTGGTGAAGGTGGATTTGGGGTTCGAATCCTTGACAATGGCCGGTATGGCTATGCACATCTTGTTGACGTCTCAGGAGCCAAGCACGCCGTTTCCCAAGCATTGTCAATCGCAAAGGTAAGCCCAAGCATCTCAGGTTTCTCCTTACCATCAGCGGAAAAAACAAATCCTGTTGACGGAATGCTCGATGAGGCAATTCTGAAATTATCACCTGATGATCTCCTCACACAAGGAGACGACATCATCTCAGAAGTCGCATCACTGGACGAAAGAGCTGTTGTTATTGGAGGGGGCATTGGGATTGGAGCCGAAGCAGGAGTTATGTTGTCTAGTCAAGGCATTGAAGCATCAGGAATATCAACATCACATGGTTTAGGAGTCCAAGTCTCTATTGATGTCGATGACCAAATGACAAGTTCATGGGAGAGTTCATCTTCGCGAAAACTCATTGGAGGTATACCTGATTGTGTAGCCACAGCAGTGGAATGGGCTCAAAAAACAAGGAACCCTGTTGATGTTCAATCAGATGCACAAGATACGCCTGTCATAATGACTTCACAGGGAATCAGTTCCTTATTCTCAAATATCATCCGTCCATCTATTCTTGGTGAAAGGATGGTTCGAGGCGAATCATATTGGTCTGGAAAATTAAACGAAGTTGTGCTTGATAACCATCTCACAATGATGGACGATCGAAGGATGGAAGGTGGATTCGGTTCGGGTTCACGTGACGCTGAAGGCGTTCCAACATCATGTCACACAATCATCGAAAATGGTACTCTTCGCAAGATGCTATGGTCTTCAAGAGATGCTGCAAAGAATGTGTCTGAAGGCAAAACCGATTCTGCTGAATCAACAGGATCTGCATCGCGAGGCAGCCACATGTCACCGCCTGTAACAGGTTGCGGCGATGTCCATTTACTGTCCTCAAAGCCACCAATGTCCCTTGATGAGATGATTGAGACAATGGGGACGGGTTATGTCATTCACAGCGTCATGGGAGCTCACACGGCCAACCCAACCAGTGGAGATTTCTCAGTTACTTCGAGTACCGTTCTTCGAATTGAAGAGGGGGAAATATTGGGCCCAATTAAACAGGCTGGCGTCTCTGGAAATCTCTTCAAAGCCTTGTCAAAAGAAGTCAGTCTCGGCCACAGTTCGACAAGGAACGGTGTGTCAAGCACTGGAACTAACCATCTTTCAAACGTCCTCTTCGCACAAGGAATGCGTATAAATCCCGCCTGAATTGTGAAGGGGATTGTTTATCACCCCTCGTCAGTCTTGTTCACTTCCATGGAGGTCATGGGAGTGTCAAGTCTAAACCAATCCGCACGAAAGCCCGCAGCCTGTTCTCCGCACAGGCCCAATCAACAATTCGCCTGGCGGGGGTGGATTCTTTGAGTGGAGACGACCGATATGCAGGTCATATTGCTGCGGTATTGCAGGAATGTCCTGACGCAGATCAAGATGAAATTCGTTCCGCTTTCGTAAAATACGAAGAAGAATTCTTTATACCCCCACAAGACGCTATTCGATCGATTGTTCGAAGATTTCGAAGTGAAAGCGACACTCCAGCCTCTCAGGGAGGAGCTAGTAGTCAACCGAAAAAGCCATCAAAAAAGGTCAGTTCTCTCTCAGAGTTGAAAGCAGACGATCGTGAGATAGAAATTGAAGTTGAAATCGTTTCACATAATGTTCGTGAGCAAATGATTCGAGGTGAAGCCAAATCTATTTCATTCGGTCTTTTGGAAGACGACCCTTGGCAGGAAGGTTCCGGAGAAAGGACTCGCTGGGAGTACAAGGACTGGGGAAATAATGCTAACATTACACCGGGATCAGTTGTTCGAATTGAAGGAGCATCTGTCAACGAATATCAAGGACGTATGTCGATCAATATTAATCAGTCATCACGCATTGCAGTCTTGCGCGAAGGAACTCGTCCAGTTGTCGCTCCAGGCGAGCCAATAGGTATCGATTCCCTTCCTGGCGATGGATATGTTTGCATCGTCGGCCGAGTCATGTCGGTTCGCCCAGATCAAATTCACAAAAGAGATGGTAGTGGAAGTATCGATGTTGTCCGAGGCCGTTTGGCCGATGAATCAGGTGCAATAGGATTTCTTTCTTGGGAACCCTTCGAATTTGAAATCGGTTCATTGCTGAAGGTCGATGGCGCTCAGGTCAAGACCTTTAGAGACACACCAGAACTCAACTTTGGCAGAACCACGAAAATTGAACCATTCCACGATGCTTCTTTCGCAGATACGGATGCTTTGAAAGAAGGACTCGTGGCGACGGTAAGTACGCTACGTGATGGTTCCAAAGATGTCGAAATCATTGTCAGTATCACGGAATGGGGAAAGCGCACATTCACCAAAGACGGAGAAGAACGCTACCTTTGGTCTGGACAAATCGCTGATCCAACTGGCCAATGTAGAATGAGTGCATGGGTTGATTTACCAATTGATGAAACGAAATTACCGATTACGGTACGCATCACGGATGCACGTGTTCGTGCTTGGCAAGGCATCCCCGATATTACCGTCGATAGAGCCGAGCAAATTACAATTCTAGATGAAACCCCATGGGATGCAAACCTTGACCTTACAAACCTCAAAGTTGAAGTTGGACTTCACGACCTTGTCAGTGGTCCAAGTAGAGTCGGTATATCCACTACTGGAACCGTTGTATCTATTCGTGAAGATTCTGGAACCATCATGCGATGTCCAGAATGTCGAAGAGTGCTACGTGAAGGACAATGCAGTGAACATGGAACTGTTGAAGGAAATGAGGATGTCAGACTCCGTCTCGTTCTCGATGACCAAGGAGCTACATGTGCACTACTCATTTCGAAAGAAGCTGCTCTTTCCCTCCTTGAAACAGACCACACTTCGATGGTGGACCAAATTCAAGCAAACGGGTCAATGATGTATGTTCAATCAATCCGAAACCGCTTACTTGGTTGCCGATTAGAGGCGTCAGGAAGAGTCATCAATGATGGTCAAGGCTCGATGGTTTTGTGCAATGAAGCCACAATCATCAAACCTGAATCGGCACTTCAGGCAACCGAACTTCGAGCACAATGGGGGATGGAATAATGATCGGAACACAGCAAATTAAACGCCAACCAGCATGGTTCATGCTTGCTTCTGAATTTGGAGAATCTACTCTTAATGAGAAAGGAACTGGAGAATTTGATCCCACTTTCGTCATAACGAAACTTGGTGCAAAGGTCAACCGCCTTATTGTTTCAGGCTTAGTCGAACGATTGGAATTAAGAGAAACCAGTAACGGATCACAGATGTACAATGGGCAAATTCGAGACCCTTCGGGCCTTCACTATTTCTCTGTGGGCGAATATGCAACTGAATCAATGAGAGAATTCGTGATTCAGTTATTGGAGAAAATCGATGCTGGGGAACCGGTTCTACTCACAATGACTGCAAAAGCCCGCTGGTACCAAACAGATGAGGGAGCAGTATACACATCCCTTCGACCTGAAGAAGCGTGCATAATTGATAGAGAACGGTACGCTTCATGGCTTGTCAGCGCCTCTGCCGCAACACTCAGCCGCCTTAGTCAGCATAAACTTACACTGAGTTGTGAACCGACCACTGAAGGAATGAAAGAAGCGGGTGTGGCTGAAGACATGATACCAGGTCTTCTGGCTGCTCAAGGCCATTACGGGCAGATTGATACCGAAACATACCGATTAAACGTCATGCAAGCATTGGATATCGCTGAAGGGAAACTCGAGGCCGCTACAGCGCCTCCACCTACGCTCAATCTTGCAGATGTTGAAGAGGTAGCAGCAGAAGCTGACGACGATCTACGACCAGTCGTTCTTGAATGCATTCAAGCAATGGATAACGGAGACGGAGTCGATTTCGAATCTCTTGTTCGAAATCTAGCAGCACGTGGTTTCGCACGTGATAAAAGCGAACCTGAACTTGATGCTATGAGTGATGAAGGCATCTTACATGAACCTAGATTTGGTTGGTTCAAGATAGTTTCTTGAAGGAATTACTCCAACACATTCAAATCTTGCCTTCACCCTCATACTAATTGGGGTCATTATGGCAGGCATGGATTTTTTCATTCGACCGGCAACTGGAACAGGCGCATCAGATTGGGTTCGGATACCGAACGCAGATATTGATGTTCGATTGACTCGAAGGATGACCCGTACAATTATCCGTGGTGGAGAAGGCGATAATCTCCACGATGAAGGCTCAGAGTCTACAGTCTACAATGTTCGAGGAATTCTATCCCTTGATGATTACAAACGGATTCTAGAAATGTTCAGATCAGGGCAACCATTTATTCACGACCCGTTTGAAGAAAGGGATGTTAAAGTCATTTTTTCGGCTCTTGAGTACGAGGGTTCGACTGAGAAGTTCCATTTTGAACTGATAGAAGACGTAATTTGAAGGTGAAAGCATGCGTAAACTGGACGAAAAGAGGGAAGTTCTCTATGTCATTCGTGCAATGGATGTCCTCATGTCATCAGGAATTGGTCTAGAAGCAACAATTCACAGTATTTCCCAAGGGGGATACGGTATCATCTCAGAGGACTTCAAAGAGATGATGGACAACGTTAGAAGTGGTGGACGATCACTCGAAAAAGAACTTAAGAGTATGATGAAAAAATCAGAGACAGAAGGATATCGTCGCCTTCTCAACATCATGCACATGAATATCACTCAAAATACGGATGTAATTGACACCTTGAAAAAGCAAGGAAGTCGTATGGAAGAAGAGCGTACAGAAGATGTCAAAAAATATATTGAAGACTTAAGCGGCGTTCCAGAATCACTCCTTTCGATTGGAATGATTGGCCCAATCATCCTTGCTGTTTTCGGGCTCTTCCCTCAACTCGTAGGGGATATGGGCAGTTTCTTTGGTATGCCTGAGCAATCAACAATCAATATGGTGGTCAATGCTGGATTAATGCTTACACTTCTTGCAATGGTCATGATCGGGCTGAAAACCCACACAAAGGATCCAGGATTGTGATACCATGCTCTTTCGCCTACTGGAATCGTTCAATGATCAACCAATGATGCTGTTTCTAGGCGTTGTTGGCTTCGCTATGCTTGGGGGAGGAATTCCTCCAATTCGAGAACGAATTCGTAGAAGAAAAATTGAGAATGCCCTGCCGAGTTTCCTCGAAGCCTTATCCGATACAGTAGGCGCAGGCCTCGGCATCCAAGAAGCAATGCAAAAGCAAGCAAAAACTGCACCGGCTCCACTTGGCCCATTGCTCGAAGAAACATTGGCAGAAAGTCATGTAAATTCCTTTGATGCTGCCCTCTCTAGTTTTGCGACGAAAACCAGATCATCTCAGGTTCAACGAGTTATGCATCTACTTGAAACTGCTATCGAGCAAGGTGCTCCACTTCAAGAAATTTTGATGAATTTATCAATGGATTACGAAAGACTCAACGATTTGATGAACAAAAGGGAATCTGAGCTTCAAGGGCGTGGCATCCTTATTGTTCTCTTCATTTGTATCGGACTTCCTGGTCTTATTGGATTTCTTGTCGGATTGTTTACTCCTGGTTCAAAGGGATTCCAAATCGATGGTTTCCTCTCCACATTCAGCCTCTTCTTCGCAGTAGCAAGCGCTGTTGGCGTTGCTGTATCTGGGCGAATGCTCGGTAGGATGAGAGATATAATGTGGTTTGTACCACTCTGGATGACGATGTCCATGTTCTTCTTTTTAGGAGCAACAAAAATGATCGGTGGATGAGGTGAATTTATGTCAGACCAAATTTTAGAACAATACGGAAATGTAACAATCTATACGGAACCAAACCATCCTTCTCCAATTTACCATGTTGAAGGATCTGTTGCACCCAACCCCCATGGAGATCTTGCAGTACTTTTCGAAGATGATAATCTCGAAGAGGTGATGTATAACGGCGGAACACAGTGTGTCAAAGTTGCTCATCGAGAGCATGGTATGTGCCGCACAAATGTTTGGATCAATGATGAAGCTGGAATGCAAATTGCAAAGAACATTGCTGGTTTCACAAACGTTCCACTTGGAGATGGACCTGGAATGGTACCTATCTTCGATGGACGCCTTCCGGATGGATCCCGTGTTAACGGAACAATCCCACCCGTTTCACCAGATGGACCAACACTCACGATTCGTAAATTCAAGGAAGATCCGCTAACAATGATTGACCTCGTCAAATTTGGGACTGTCAATTCAAGACTTGCCGCTATGATGTGGGTTTGGATTGAAGGACTCGACAGCCGACCTGCAAACTTCGTTATTGCAGGAGGTACTGGTTCTGGTAAAACTACGACTCTGAATTGTCTTGGAATGTACATCCCATGGAGTCGCCGACTCCTTACTGTCGAAGATACTGCAGAATTACAAGTATACCACGACCACTGGCTACGTATGGAAACAAGAAGAGAACGTCCTGATGGAACACCAGAAGTCGACATGAATGACTGTTTGAAATCGAGCCTACGTATGAGACCTGACAGAATTATTGTTGGAGAAGTACGTGGACCTGAATGTGCTACGCTCCTTACTGCAATGAATACTGGTCACGACGGTTCCTTTGGAAGCCTTCACGCAAACACTGCTCAAGAAACAGTAACGAGAATGATTAATCCACCGATGAATGTACCTCCAATTATGCTTACAGGTCTCGACTTGATTATAATTCAAGCACGACTGCACGTTAATGGAAAAACTGCACGTAAGATTACAGAAGTTGCTGAAATCGCAGGAATGGAAGGATCAAAACCTCGTCTCAACACAATCTGGAAGTACAATGCCCATACTGATCAAATCGAAGAAACTGGAATCCCTTCCAATCTCAGAGAAGTCATTTGTAGAGCAGCAGGTGTAACTCCCGATGTTTTCGAGAAGCACGTTAATCAACGACAACAAATCATTGAAGATTTAGTTGCTCGTGGAATCTCTGATATTCAATCAGTTACAACTGTCGTGCAGAACTTCTACGCTCAGAACAGTCATTGATTGTCTTGAAGTCTAAGTCTCGCTAGCAAAGCATCGACATGGTCAATCTTTCCACGAACATTCCCCACACGGTCCGAAGCATCTGCAACAGAATCGGCGAGTTCTAGTTCAGGTTCTTCTTCTTGAACCTGTTTTGGTTTGAATGTAGCAGCCAAAGCCCTCAGTTCAGCAACAATTGCATCGACTTGATCATCACTGACAAGAATGCCCGGTGCTAGCCGTGGGATTTGATTCGGAGTAAGATATCCCAATTCAGTTCCAATAATTCCTGCACATGCAAGGACTCGAGGGCGTAATTCGCTAGTATTGACAAGATAGCCTTTCGATTCTAGGAAACGAATAATCAAACTTTGTTGTCCTTCAGAAAAGTCGCCTTCACTGGATTCAAGTACAGTCTCAACAAGAGATTCAAAGGAACCAAGGTTTCTCTCAAGTCGCTCAATTGTTCGACGACTTTGGTCAGGAAGATGGATTGCTCCGTGATAGAGAATTCTCAACAAGCGGTTCTTTCTAGCTGCAATAGGATCCTGTAATTCTTCTGCCTCACTGATCTCAAGATGCAAATCAAACAAAGCGTGAAGTCGGCCAGATACAGCAGGACTTCTCAAATCTAAGCCTTTAGAACGGGCTTCTTCTTCAAATTCCATTCGTGCCTGAACTAAGTTCCCTTTCTGTCCAGCTACAATTTCTGGAATGCGTTCTCTCATATGAGGCCGGATTTGTTCAAACATTCGAATTGCTTCACGTTCCGACCAAGAACCCGGTTTTGCTGAAAGTGCATTTTGCTCTTGTTCAGATCGATATGATACTTCCATGATAATGGTTCGAATTGCATCTTGAACACGTTGTATTTCGACAGAGAAACCATGCGTCGCAAGACCTGATATGAAGGCACTCATATCTTCCATGTCAGTAGTGCTGCCAACAAGAAGATAGTCGCGTGCTGCTGCTTCAACTTCAGCCCTTCGAGCATTAATTTCTAAAAGAGCCCCCTCTTCTTCCAGCGTTGGTTCTTCTAGAGGCATTTCTTGCAGCATTGGCGGTACATCTTGAACCTCTTGGAGAGGTGCTAGAGATTGAAGCGATTCATCTATAGAAGCTGCGATATCAGCAAGAGAAGCATCAAGTCCTTCATCTTCCATTTCTCCAATGAGTTCAGACTCTTGTTCGAACGTCCATCCTTCTGGATTTTGTTCAGTGAATGTTACCACTTTCGCATCAATTGTTGTTGCTTGAGTAGGAGCCTCACCATCTCCTGATGGCGATGGAATGTTAATTGTTGGGCCGTTCCTCTTCAAAGAACGTTTTATTGTACCCCAATTTTTGTGTTGTGCTGAGAGAACACCTGCGACTCGAATTAGCAGTGTTTGTCGATTTCCTGAGCGAGGGAGTTCCAATGCTTTACACAGCGAGTGGAGATCTTCCTTGGACAATTTCTCAAGTTTATCTTCCCTGAGTTGCTTCGGATCATGATTCAGATGGAGGTACAAGCGTTGTCTTCGAGTTCTAAGTGAACCTGTTTTCTTAATTCCAAAGACCCCAAGTAAGTCTCCCAAGTCACTGTTTAGAATGACGCGCAACCCATCAATTGTGAGATCCCAATCTGAAAGAATAAGATCACGAATAAGTTGTGCTCGAAGAAATTCAACAGAACCATTCTTTGCTAACCCATATGCTGAAGCAATTTCCTTAAGGTCTTCAAGACGCGCCTGATAGAGTTCAGACAAGAGACTTGAACGATCACTCATAAGGGCACCTAAGCCTCGTTGTTCCCTTACAGTATATGTGGTTTCGCTGTCAAGACATGCCAAATCGTACGGTTTCGAAGGATGAATATGTTGTTCAACATCGTATTTCAATCGAAGAAAGAAGAAAATTGGCTAAACCTTCAAACACGTTCGACTCACAGGACAGATTGGTGAATCCATGTCAAGTGCAGAAAAAACAGCCCGTTCTATGCTAAAACAAGCGCATGAATTAGGCAATACACTTCGGGATATTGTTCGAAGAGACCTTGCAGATGAGTCTAGGCGTTTCAACGATACTCTCAATGAGCGTATTCAGTTGGCAAGTGAAGCGATTGTACAGTCAGTCAAGGCCAAAGAAGCGATTGCTGCGGGCGCATCTTCACTCAGCTCACGCTTGGACAAGGCGTATCGGAAATATTCGAAAAACAGTAATCTCGAAGAATTTAGAAATATTCTCCGGAACTCATTGCACGAGATCCACCAATTACGGGAACAACACGAAACAGTTGCTCAATCCATGAGAGAGGCTCAAACTCCAAGCAGAAGTGCAGTTGAAATCGTTGAACGCTTTGCTGTCGAACTTCAACGTGCAGCAGGTTCTTGGGAAGCAACAAGCCGAGAGATCGATGAAATTATTGGCAACCTATGCGACCCAAATCCTGCAGTTTCCTTAGTGGATTTAGAAAAATACCTTCTCGATAACGGCTTTGAAGTGATTCTTGCAGGAGATAACCGAACCCCAGAGTCAATTGAACACGCTCGTAAAGAACTCGGTCATTCAGATTCATCTGAATGAAGATTCATCATTGCTGGGCGTTCTTCGTGGAACTCATCTGGTAATCCGTAGATACGTCTGTTTGTTGCTTCATGCGGAGATGTAAGAGCCGAAAGCATATTGCCCCATTCTTGTAAGAGATTAATCATAGAAATACGATGCCCATCAACTTGACCGACACGTTCAGCAGAAGCACTAACTCTGCCATCAAGGCCTAAGGTTTCGATTCGCATTTCTAATCGCTTACCTGCGTTTTTAACATTTGATTCAGGGTCGATCATTGCTTCCATTGTCCAATCATCATTGATTCTTTTTGCTTCTCGGAGAATAGTCCCGACCCCACGCTGCTCAACGTGCACACCTGTAATCGAAACAAGATGGCCAGGGATACTTTCCAAAATCTTCGATTCGATTCGATATGATAATTCAGCGGAATGATCGATGATATGCTCCACTCGCCCCTTAGGGAAACCAACTCTCCCAACAAGGAGTGTGAAGCCATCGAGTGGGGGTGGGATAAATCGTGCACGTTCAGGTGAACCACGTTGGAGCCCAAGAGTATGACGTCTTGTCCTCGATGAGAGAAGATTATACTGGGAACGCTTCACAACATATCCATCGATTTCACCCTCTATTCTGAGGCTTTCCATAGCCTCGATTTCTTCGCGACTTCCAGCCTCACAATCTCCAAGATTAACTTCAACCGAGGTTTGTAGCACGATATCGCGTCGTAGCCTCATCAGTTGCCTTCGAAGAAGTTCATGATCACAAAAAATTATAGCATTTTTAACTAAATATTCTGGTTTATCTTCACTGACCATGACCCATGTAGGCTCTCTGCGAGGTAAAAGGCCGATAATAGAGAACTCGGAAGTTCGGTGTTGGGTCCAATCGGTTGGACTCATGGCAACTACATCACCCAAACCATCCGATAGAATGGAAAGGGCATCTTGAATCGTTGGGGTTTGTTTTAGAACAGCATCAAAGGTTCTACTTCGTTGCTCGAGTGTTTTTTCGATTTGCAGGCGTACCCCATCGCCATGGGATGTAGTGGATAGAAACACTAGTCGTTCGTTTTCCAAAGCCTCACCTCGGCCGAAACACAGGTCTCGGCGTTTTATGGGCAGAGACCACTCGTTAAGAAGGGCACCCTTGTGGAGGTTAATGTGCAAGCAATTAGCGAAGCGGAACTAAACCGCCTTGAAGACTTGCGTAAGCAAGTGAATCAAGCGCTCAATTTAATGATTGAAAAGGAACTCGGAAATGGGGCAGGAGAAGTCGCTGAACTTGCTGGTGAGATGCTCTTATCCGGCGGGAAAAGACTACGTCCCTTACTTGCAATCATCGCCTATGAGGTCGCAGGCGGAAAAAATATCGAAGAGATAATGAATTTGGCACTGTCTTTCGAATTCATTCATACTGCGACGCTTGTCCATGATGACATCAATGATGCTGCAAAACAGCGTCGCGGAATTACAACCCTGCATGAACGAGCGGGACAAGCAAAGGCGATTATCGCTGGAGATTGGTTGTTCGTTCATGGTTTTGGACTTGGTGGATTGTATACGAAATCAATCATTGATCTCGTGACAAATTGCTGTGCAAACATCGCAATTTCCGAGTTCATGCAACTCGATCATGTCCTCAACCTCTCAACCTCACCAGAGGATTACTTACAAATCGTACGTGGGAAAACTGCAGGACCATTTGCTGCTGGCTGCGAGGCTGCTGCAATCGTTGCAGGAGCAAGTCAGTCAGATGCTGAAGCATTGGGACGCTTCGGCATGGAATTAGGAATCGCATTCCAACTCATGGACGATCTTCTTGACCTCCAAGGCGACGAACGAATGGGTAAACCACGAGGTGCTGATGTAATCGAAGGAAAGATGACACTTCCCTTAATTCACGCTTTGACGCTTCTACACGGAGAGAAAAGAAAGAAACTCTCAGCCATTCTCCAACAGTTTACTGACAAGAACTGGGACGAACTAATGGGTTTGCTCGAAACCTCTGACTCTCTTGGTTATTCTCAACTACTGGTAAGAACGCATCTTGAGCGAGCAACGCTTGAACTCCAACGATTTCCGGACTCGCTCTCTAAATCTCTTCTGATGCGGATTGTTGAACATGTCCATCAGCGACACATGTGAGGTGAAGAC
>CALBJF010000172.1 GCA_937892665.1 uncultured euryarchaeote
TCAGATAATGCATCTCTGGCTAATGGTCGACTTGGATGCGCAATACGATCGATTTCGATATCCCTCAAATCATTCATTGCATTTCCAGCACCCATGAAGAAGAGAACTGAAGTTGTTGCAAAAACGACTTCAGGATAATTTGTAATTGAAGTCAAATCACCCAAAGCGAGCAAAGCCCCTACTGGAGTTGCAATGCTGGCAAGCAAGATATTCTTCATTCGCATCAATTCAAATGATGCGAGAATCTTGTTGGCCATACAGTGGCCAGTAGCAATGCAGTTTTTGTCTCTTCTATCTCAAGCAGCGACTCTTGCCCAAACACAGACTCTCATGCGAAATCCACCAATATCGGTGTTTTCATCGAATCCTACTTTGATAAAGCGTCGATCACGAGCGAGAACATTTCCCAATTGGTTCATTGTAGCGCCCCATCTGAAACGTTGGTTGACATGGTCAAGAATGTCGGTTGTGTTGGCAGCATCTACGGATTCGAGATATTCGTCAATAGCATCTCGCAATCGCTTTGTGCGAGACATCAAGCTTCACCTCGCAGAGATGCTCTTCGTAGAAGGTAAGTCAAGGATGTGGTAACTGGTATCTTCGTAGATTGTCCAGGTTGATGCCATGATTCCCAAGTCATATCTGCCATGCGCTGAGGGAGTCTTCCACTCTGATCTGCGAGATGGGTTGTTGTTCGGTGATTCCACAATGGTTCTGTGGCGTCGGTATGCGATGCTGTCATTGCAGCAAATGATGTCGGAACTTGGTTGTCCATGAAGCAAATTCACTGGCGGCCGTATATCAATCAACGAACGAGAGGTAAACGAAAAGTGAAAGTGCTAATGTCTCGCTGTAGTGTGATTACATGGTTTTTAAGAAACGAAAAGTGAAAGAAATTTGTTCTATGAAAGTCGCCATTTCTAAATAGATGACGTTGCAGGAAGGAATACCACGCTCGTATAGTGTAGTGGCCCATCATAAAGGACTCTCATTCCTTTGACCCGGGTTCAAATCCCGGTACGAGCACTCACAGTTGACTCTTCTATAGTTTCACGCTTCGAAACGTTGCCACTCTGAATTGGAACCTTCGTTGCGATACCATGAGGTTTCTTGAGCGTCTGTGTGCCACTCGTAGCCCTTGCCATCTGGGTTGCCTTGAGCCGTGATTTCGGGTTGTATGGATTCAATGCTTGGGAGTGATTTTTGCTCCATGTGCATGGCTTGTTCAACCATTTGAGTTTGATCGTGCTGTTCAGGTTCAATGGAAGATAGCGTTTGGTTCAGTGCTTCAAATCGGTCATCAAGTTCGGCACGAAGGCGTTCAAGACGGATGCCTTGGTGCGGACCAAGCATGCGTAGCATGAGTGAGTATTCCCACATTCGTGCCACGTCTTCGAGTTCATCTCGGCTTTGAGCTTCTCGTAGCAATCCTTCATACTTAGCAGTACGATTGTTTCGCGTTACAAATCCGAATCCAATCCACATGAACAGTGGAATTCCGCCAAACATACCGATTAAATCCCATGCTCCAAGGCCAACTGCAGTTCCTGGTATCACAATTTCAAAACTATCAATGGGTACATCAGCAGCACCGAAAGGATCGGTTCCAAGTCTTACCTCATCGGTGTCTGCCCAACCGTCATTGTCGTCATCGGTGTCAGCATTGTCGCCTTCACCGTCGCCATCGTAGTCCGCCCATTCACGGAAGTCATCGGGGAAGAGGTCGTTGACATCAAGCACGCCATCGTTGTCCAAGTCACCAGGGCTCGCCAGTTTAGGCAACGGGTCAATCGAATCGTTGTAGCCATCATTGTCAAAGTCATTGAGGGATGGGTCTGCATTGGTTCCACTTTGGTTGTCACCAAGTCCATCGCCGTCTTGATCAATCCATTGCGTTGAATCTTCTGTAAAGGCATCTGCAAGTCGCCCAGTTGGGTTGTCACCGTAGCCATCACCATCAGCATCGGCCCATTGGGTTGGATCTGCGATGAAGGCATCAGGGTTTGTTCCCTCTGTGTTGTCTCCATAGCCGTCTCCGTCAATATCGGACCATTGGGTTGAGTCTGTAGGGAATTTATCGGCACCTGAACCACGTTCATTGTCACCAAAGCCATCGCCATCACTGTCGATTTGTTGTGATGGGTCGAATGGGAAAGCATCAGCATTGTTGCCTATGCCATCACCGTCAGTATCAGACCATTCTTCGGCATCATTCGGGAATGCATCTGGGTTTGAGCCATTCGCATCATCTCCATATCCATCGCCATCCGTGTCCATGGTCTGTGACTTCTCATTTGGAAAAGCATCGTCTTCGTCAGCTATGCCATCTTGGTCGCTGTCTTGCCACCGTGTCGGGTCATTTGGGAACCAATCGCCTTGGGTTCCAAACGGGTTGTCGCCATGACCGTCTCCGTCAGTATCGTTCCATTGTGTTCCATCAGCGGGGAAGGCATCAGACATGGTTGCGTTTTCTTCTTGGTTGTCGCCATAACCGTCGCCATCCCTGTCTGCCCATTGAGTCGGATTATTCGCAAAGAGATCCCCCTCATCTGACCAGCCATCGTTGTCAGTATCACTGCAGCCGAATCTGTCTTCTATGCTTGTGCCGATTGTATTGGGGCAGGAATCACCTTGGAATCCGATAAGAGAGTCACCATACCCATCTCCATCTGTATCGTTCCATTGAGATAAGTCATCGTCGAATACATCGATTTGATCGGCCCAGCGATCACCATCTGCATCAGGACAACCTAGGATGCCACCTCTTGCAGAATCGCCGTAAGTATTGGGGCACGCATCAGGCAAGTTCCCTGATGCATTGTCGCCGAATCCATCTTGGTCTAAATCACTCACTTGTGTTGCATCTTTTGCAAACGCATCACCATTATTTGAATAGCCATCATTGTCATCGTCAGGACAACCGAGTTGGTCAATAGTAGAAGTTCCAGATTGAGTAGGGCAGGCATCGGTAGGGTCTCCAAATCCATCCCCGTCATCATCTGTATCCAATGTATTCGGTATCCCATCTCCATCATTATCTGCTAGAATTTGGAGGGTGTAGGTGGTTGTAGATTGTTGAGAACCATTGATGACAGTAAAGTTCCATTCAGTTTGAGTTGTGTAGGATGGAGTTCCAGTAATTGTGTGATTTGCTACATTGAATATCAATCCCGCAGGTGTGTCTATATGGAAACTTACCTGGCTGTAGTCTATATCATCGAATAAAGAACCTCTCACTGCATACTTAATTGGGAGTCCTTCAACTGCAGTTGATGATACAGTGCCCATTGAGGCTTTCTCCATATATTTTGTAGGGGGTTCGAAGTTCTCACCATCAACTAATCCATGACCTAGTCTTCCGTTATTGTCATTCCCCCAACATGTAACTTCTCCATTGTCGAGAAGAGCACAAGTGTGTTGGTTTCCAGATGTGATTTGTGTAGCAGTTCGACCACTTCCGAAGCTATGAATTAATTGAGGTGACGGCTCATCGTTGGTTGACGAACCACCTAAGCCGAGTTTACCGTAAGTTCCACTTCCCCAACAAGAAACAGAACCATTGTCGAGAACAACGCAAGTATGATCCAGTCCTGAAGAGATTTCAACAGCCGTTCGACCTGGTCCGAAAGTGTTAGTCAAGGTGGGACTCAATCTATCTTCCCTATCGCCATTCCCCAACCGACCTGCGCTTCCATGCCCCCAACAGGAAACAGAACCATTGTCAAGAATGACACAGGTGTGCTGTTTGCCTCCTGAAATCGCAACCGCAGTCCTTCCAATTCCAAAACTACTGGTAAGAGTGGGAGTGTCCCTGTCAAGCCAATCTCCATTGCCAATTTGTTCAGTGTCTCCCCAACAAGAAACTGATCCATTATCAAGAATAACACAGGTGTGAAAACCTCCTGCAGAGATTGCAATAGCAGTACGTCCTATTCCAAGGCTGGCAGTTTGAGTCGGCGTAACCAAATCCTGTCCATTCAATCCATTGCCTAATTGACCATAACCTCCGTATCCCCAGCAGGAAACAGAGCCGTTATCGAGGATCGCACATGTATGGTATCCTCCAGATGATATTGCGACTGCTGTACGACTAGAACCAAATCCAACTGTTAACGTTGGAGAGTTTTGAGCTGTTTTATCTCCTGTACCAAGTTGTCCATGAACGTTGGATCCCCAACACGATGCATCACCGTTGTCAAGGAGAGCACAAGTATGTTCTAATCCAGTGGAAATCTCTGTTGCAGTTCGATCGAAACCCAAGGTGTCGGTTAAAACAGGTGACCATTGTTCTCCATTGTTTCCGGTCCCAAGAGCTCCAATAGAACCCTGTCCCCAACATAAGACATCACCAACCTGTTGAATTGCACAATTGAAGTCTACTGATGAAGATAAAGAATTCACCCATGCATCTTCACTAATCATTAGATCAGAAAAAGAGATTGTTTTGCTTTGCTGATTTGAATCCTTGAGATTTGAATGCGGCTCAACAAATGAAACCATCGGTGCTATCAACAAAAGAGTCAAAATCAGCAATGCGTATCGCTTCATGTGTAGAGGATGGATTTTCGTTCATTAGTCATTCCTATTCGGACGAAAGAAGGATTTACCATGGTATTTGCAGATAGTATCCCGGTACGAGCACTCTCTTTCCGGAATTTGTTGATAGCCAAAATCCTACAAAA
>CALBJF010000173.1 GCA_937892665.1 uncultured euryarchaeote
TGGGCGAAGGCATGGTCTGCAAACAATAACGTAAACAATTACGAATTAGAGATGCTTCCTCTTCAATTGGACACTGTCAAAGAAGTGTCTGGAATCATGATGGACTGATTACTGGTGCACTCACAGTATCAAATAAACAGACAAATTGGAATTCAACCAATACGATGTTTTATATCACGAACCCCGCCACAAAAGAATGCGTAAGCAATCATAGGAGAGTCACGTATGGGCATTCATCCTAAGATTGGCATCACCGGTTTACCAAGAAGCGGTAAATCTGCTGTTATGGAAAAAGTTCTGTCCATGCTTAAAGAAGAACGAACTCGTGAACTCGCTGCAAGAAACTCTGGCACTGAGACAGAGATTATTGGTGGTATTTGCACTGAACCAATCCTCGATGGAAGTGAGCGTCTGGGCTACAGTGTACGTAATATCGTAACAGGTGAAACTGCAACGATTGCTCACAAGGAAATTGACTCCAGATTGCGTGTTCTTGGATATGGTCTTGATACGGAAGGCCTAGAGAAAGTTGCAGTACCTGCTATCGAATTCGCAATCGAGCATTGTGAAGTAATCGTTATCGATGAGATAGGGAAATTTGCAGTTGAATCGGAAGCCTTCGTCAATGCCGTACGGAGTGCACTTGAAGTTGACAAGCCTACGCTCCTCACCCTTCACAAGAAAAGCCGCCACCCATTGTTACAAGACATTCGACGTCGAGACGATGGACGTATTCTCGAAGTGACTCCTGTCAATAGAGCTCTTCTACCGTATAAGATTCACAAGTTGATGCGTGAAACCTATTGATTGCGTTGGATTCATACAGACAACGCTCTTGGTTACCACCATGACGCCAGCAGAACGTGCCAAGAAACTTCTCTTGGGAACAGGATTATGCTTGGTATTCGTTTTTGCAATCGGACTTTCAAACGATCGATTCACTCTCAACTCATTGGATATAGGATGGCTCTTTCTCATCTTTGGATTAGTTATGGTCGGTCTTAGTTTTACAAGCGGGAGTTTCTCTTCCCAATTTCCAGATGAATCCGATGAAGAGATGACGGACAGAGTTCACGATGATGTCACTGAGACAAAGCGAGAAGCAAACGTTGGAGATGCTTGGGCATCTTTGGAACATAATGTTCTCACGAACGAATTGACTGAATCTGAATAGGCAAAAGCGGTTGATTCATACCCTACCTGTGCTTGGCGTAGAATGGTAAGACTATGAGTGAAATTCCTGCTGAGTTATATTACACAAAAGAACACGAATGGATTCGAATGGATGGAGACATTGCCACGATAGGAATTACTGATCACGCACAAGATGCTTTGACGGACATCGTATACATTGAACTTCCAGAAGAAGGAGATGTTGTCGACGACATGGGCGAATTCGCTATTGTTGAATCCGTAAAATCTGCATCTCCAATCTTCGCACCACTTGCAGGAGAACTTACTGCAGTAAACCTCGAACTGGAGGATGCTCCAGAACTCATGAATACCAGCCCCTATGGAGATGGCTGGATTGTTCAGATGCGCTTGTCAAACCCAGATGCTGTATCTGGACTCATGTCTGCTGATGATTACCGCAGCATGATCGGCGAGTGAATACATTGCCAGAACCGACTCGACTAACATTGTATGTCGATGGATCGTGTGACGGAAATCAAAATGTCGATTCAGAAACGCTGGCGGGCTGGGGTTTTGTCGTAATATTGGGTGATTCTGGCCTAGGTCGTGGTAGCGGAAATGTCGTAACCGAATTGCATGGACCTGTGGTTACATCAGCAGATGAGCCTGAATTCATTGGCGCCGAAGTCGGATCAAATAATACCGCTGAACTTTCTGGTTTTTTTGCAGCTCTACGCTGGCTACTCACCGAAGAAAATGATGACCCGGTTCGTATTCGAGCAGATAGCCAATACGCTGGAAACATCGCAGCTGGAGCCTGGAAGGCCAAGGCAAATCGGGAACTTGCTGCACGAGTCCAGACGTTATGGAACGAAGTTGCATCGATGAGAGACTTGTCTTGGGATCATGTTCGAGCTCATCGAGGACATCGTTGGAATGAGCGAGCTGATCACTTAGCAAAACGAGCGATGCGAAGAGAGAGGCCAGAACCGCTTACTTTCTGGAAACCTGGTCAAGATTGAGTCAGTCGTTGCCTTAACCATGCGGTCAACTCTTCACCATACTCAGGACGGCGTAATGCGTGGTCAATTTGAGATGTTAGCCATACAAATGGCATTCCTGAATCATACCAAGAAACTGTGGAATCCAAGACATGGGCTCGAAGGTTCCCTTTATTCATCCAGTGTTCTAGAATTGCAATTGATTGCAGTTCGCCGTGATCCTCGGCAGAATACTGGTTGAGTAGAGTTGAGAAATCCTCGGTAAAGATGTAACGCCCACAAAATGCAAGCGTAGAGGGTGCATCTTCTTGGTTTGGTTTTTCGATAATGGACTGAACTTGATTCCCATCGAGTGAAACAATTCCGTACTGGTTTACTGATTCATATCCAACGTCGTAAACAGAGCCACATGCACATCCTGTTTCTAGATACAGCGATACCAACTCTTTGGAAACTGTTGATGGCTCAAAGGACGAAAGGGCTGCATGATTAGACGTGAGAATATTATCTCCAAGAAGAACAAGGAACGGTCCCGAAATGGATGATGAAGCCATAGAGATAGCATGAGCAAGCCCTAATTGTTCGTGTTGATAATGAACAAAATATTCTGCATCGCCTATTGGGTTAAGTAGGGATTGATCGTTTGAAAATGAAGGAAACTTAGCGTTCATATTTTCTAGAAGAGGAGAGAAATCCTTTGCTGGTGAAGTAATGATATGGATTCTGTTACAGCCTGCTGCACGTGCCTCGAGGATGAGATGGTGCATTACTGGAACATCGACAAGTGGCAGCATTTCTTTGGCTACATAGCCGCTGAGTGGCAGCATTCGTGTACCCATTCCTGCGGCCACGATGACAGCATCCAGAACTCTGCCCATGTACAGGCTTGAAAGCGACAGGCTATCAAGCGTGTTCTTCGTCGAAGGACTATGGCAGTGGAACGAAAGCATCTGCTTTTAGCGGCTGGTTGTTTACTACTGTCGTTCTCACTTTTCGACTTCCTACCCGCTGGCCCTTGGCTTGATGCTTCATTTTCGAGAGGAATGAGTGGCCTATCTGGGCTCATTCTCATCTACCTTTTCTGGTATGAGCAAACCTTTGGACAATCTGGAGTTGTCCCCGCTATTGCAAAATGGAAAAATCCGGAAACATCTTGGAAACATGTCCTTTTGGCAGGAGTCTGCTTCCTTTTTTCTTCTTGGTTGTTTGGAAACACTTCAGCTGGTGATTCTTTACCTGTTCCAGCACCACTGATTCTAGCATTGATTGGCCTGCTTACGTGCTTTGCAGGAATGTATGCATATCTCGTCTCTCAAGGACCTTTGAGAGAAGAGGAATGATCACTCTTCCTCGAAGGAGAGTTTCTTTTCGGGTCTTCTCTGGACTTGAAGAAATACGATGTAAGCGGCCATAAATGCAATCACAATAAGCAAGAGTGGCGATATTGGTTGTTCTTCAGACGAGGATTTCTTCTCATCTGTTACAGTTTGGCCTTCCTCCTCA
>CALBJF010000174.1 GCA_937892665.1 uncultured euryarchaeote
GCTATTGGTTTGTTTGTATTCCACTCCGATTTACTCCAAGCAGGTATCTCTGGAATTCGCCCAATTCAAGGTATGAAGGTCGTGATTATTGCAGGTTTGCCAACGCTTTGTGCTGTATTCTGGACGCTTGGAATCATTGGTGCTACCAACTATGAAGTGACGATGACAGTAATTATAGTGGGACCAATTCTTCTTGCATTGGGGGTTTCGTATGGTCTCCACATTACCAATCGATATGCTGAAGAAGACGGAAGTCGGAGTCAAAAGATGCGTGCTTCGATGAGATCTACCGGTCGTGCTGTTTTCTTATCGGCAGTTACGACCGTTATTGGATTCATTTCGCTTATATTCACACCAATGGCGCCCATTCAAACTGTGGGAATTGCATTATCAGGAGGTATTGTCGTTGTCTATGTCCTAACGATGTTTATGGTTCCTAACCTTACGTTGATACTGGACTTGCGAAAACCAAAACATCCTCCGCTGAAAATTTTTGATGCTGCAGTCGAGATTCCTATGAAACGAAACAAGAGCGTTATTGCTTTCTTTGTCTTGCTTGTGCTGTTCTCATCCACAATAGGTCAAGCCAATGTGGAAGAGAACATCGATCTTCTTGGTATGGCTCCTGAAGGTGAAGAGCCAGTCATTAAGATGAAACAGTACAGCAAAGAATTCAATGCCGGTCAAATTGGTATGGTGCTTGTCCATGCAAACGTCACAGGGGATCAAACGGATAATGATCCCACAAACGATGACCCATATCAGAATTTGAAGATTATAGACGGTCTTGAAAGAAATTTGAATACAGTGGAAAATGCATCAGCTGTGTCCGTTGTCTTTTTGATGAAAGCGACTGGCCTTGCGCCTACTCTTTCTGGCCAACCTATTCTCAATCAGATAGAGGAACTTCCCGGATACGGTCTTCTACCTGAAGATGTAAGAGATACATTTGCAGTTCTTATGGATCAAGAAGTGACTCAGGGTGCTACGTTCTGGGATTTGTTAACAACTCCAGAAGACTTTGGACTTCCAGGTTCAACTCAGAGTCAGATTTTCTTACTCGATGTATTCTACTCTTCGCTCACAAAGGAGATGAGGGAGATTTTTATCAATTCAGATTATGATCGAACACTGGTTTACATTGATATGCCATTCATCCCCGTAGCTGATACGAAGGTTGCAGTTGATCAAATCAATAAATACGCAGAGGGATTCCAAGGTGTGCATCAAGAACGGGCAGAAAAACTCACAGGTGTCGCAGCAACCGCAATTGAAGTCAATCAACTCATCGTAGATTCACAATGGACATCTCTTGGGTTTGCTATTATTCTAACGTTGATTACACTCGCTGTTGTCTTCAAGGATATTCGATATTCCTTCTGGACGACTTCTCCAGTTATTGCCACGGTTGCATTACAGTGGCTTGTAATGTGGCAGATGGATGTTCCGTTATCGTTGGTCACAGTCATGATCGGATCAATTTTAGTCGGTGTTGGAGTGGACTTTTCTATCCACATATCCAATCGTATTCGGGAATTAGGAGGTGGGCTGGATGCCATACGTTCTGCCGCTGTGGGGACTGGGATGTCTCTGTTCGAAGCTGCAGTTGTAACATCTCTTGGTATGTTTACTGCATATCAAATTCCGATACCTGAAATCAAACCGTTCGTAACTGTTATTCTGATTCTCTTGTGGGTTGCGGCTGCAAGTGCGTTGTTGTTGCTTCCTGCAATATTTGTTACTCTAGAGAAGATGGGTATTGGCGCAGTTGGTGGCCCTTCGGGAATGGCACGTAAGCTGGGTCTTGGTCGAGTTAAGCCAGATGATCCAGATGTCTTGGAAGCAGTTCTTGTTATGGATTCACGCTCCGATGAAGCGTGGTGACAACAAGCAAAGGGATAAGACCTGTATTCCTATCAACAAACATGGTCAACTACTGGTTGATGAAGTCCGAACTCGATGTATATCCATATTCGCAATTAGTGCAAGATGGCTCAACCCATTGGGATGGAGTTCGGAATTATCAAGCACGCAACATGATGCGTGATGCAATGGAATTAGGCGACTATGTTCTATTTTATCATTCAAATTGCAAACCTCCACACATTGCAGGTATCGCTAAGGTAAGCAAAGAAGGGTATCCAGACTTCACCTCTTGGGATTCCAAATCCAACTATTTTGATGAAAAATCTTCTCCTGAAAAGCCTCGTTGGTTTATGGTTGACATACAACCAGTCATGCCACTA
>CALBJF010000175.1 GCA_937892665.1 uncultured euryarchaeote
GGGGCTGCTGGATTAACAGGTAGAGTGAGGTCGTTTTCGTTTGTTGAGGAATCTCCGGTGAAATTCTTAATTGCTAAGATGAAAGAGAGTCGGTTTGGCATATCGCCTGGGAGATTTACGCTCCCTGGTGCTTCGCCGATTGTTGTGAAAATTGCATCAATTTCTTCTTGAGGGAGTGTTCCCGAGGGTATACCTCGTATCCAGAGTCGAGAATCTGAAATATTTCCAAAGGTTCCACCTTCAATCGTGTTGCTTCGATCTTCAAAATAATGAAGCCATAGATCCGCACCTACGTCGCTATACAGTTCGACTGTGTCAAAGGTATTGTCTCCAAGATTGTCGTTTCTCAGTGTTAGATCGACTTCCTCTGGCAACACGTTTGATCCAATTTCAGGATGGAAACCAACGTCAATGTACCCCATGTCGATAATGTCAGCTTGGCCGTTCGCATCAAGTTCATCGAATTCTATGAAACCTATGCCCATGCCAAATCCGCATTTGTGGAATTCACTTGCTGCATCGTGATCGTTGATGACGTCGTAATAATCCGTATCGCATTCGGTTTGAAGATTGGATGAATCCAAATTGGGATTCCGTATCCCAATAGCATATGGAGCTGAGACAGATGTTAGGGTCAAGGCATTTGCTGGCAAAGCCCCGCCATTGATGAAATCAAGAAGAAGTTGGGCGACATTGGTGACAGCACCTGAGATGCTGAATCGGAATTCTTGGATTCCTACTTCGATTCTGAAATCGCTCGGGGGTTGAGTCAATCGTGTATCGAGAACCAGTGCATACGATTGGGAATCCTGAACTGCTGAATCAAACGCAAGACCTTTCAAGAGTGAAATTTCCATGTGTGCCATCTCATCCCATAAGGGATCGTTCTCATTCAGTTGGTCAATCTTCCATTGGAATGTAGGACGGAGCCATATCGTATCTGGAATTGCACTAAACGGGTTAAGAGGGTCTAATGGAGGCTCAAATCCGAACCCTTGGTTAAGTTCGAGTAAACCAAGAACTGTTAACGAGATGGAGACGTCATCGACGTTATCTCCATCGATGTCAATGTAATTTTCGAACAAAATCAAATCTGTTCCTACGAATAATTCACCTGTGAACGTCCCATAGGTCCAGGTCTCGAACTGAGGGCCTGAATTCCGACTTGAGTAGTTAACATACAACGCATAGGTGTTAATCCCAACTGCAAGTGGATCTGTTAGAGAAATTGCTTCAAGTGAAAATAATGTTTCAAGAAGGTTGTTTGGCCAACCCTCTGGTTGGGCGTTCGTATCCAAAAGTATCTCATAGGGACGTGGATGATCTTCAGCGAGTGGAGTTGTATCTCTCAATTCGACGTTGTTCAAGTATTCAGTAGCATCATCGAGTGGGTCTCCCGGTTGACTTTCTCTCTTCGCAGCCTCAACCAAGGCTAAAGCTGTGGTTGACGAACCAACAGCAACAACAGAATCATCGCTTGACTCTTGTAATGCCATGACATCTGAGAGAGTCTCTAAGAGGTCAAAATCATCTTGCCGTACGGTGATATCAGCCTGAACAGGCTGGAACATTGGAATAAGCATTACAAGAACAAGAAAAAAGGCGAGGCGTCCTCTTTTTGGCTGCTTGAGGCCAGGACGAATCAAACGAATTGCTTCTTCGACCATGAATATAGGTGAAGGAACTGGTATCTGAACCCATCCCCGAACTGCGTAAACAACGATTGATTCCTCTGCTTGAATTTAGCGTTGGAAGAGTTGTTCTTCAGAGCATGCCGGGCATACAACAATTGCTTCATTCACTCCGGC
>CALBJF010000176.1 GCA_937892665.1 uncultured euryarchaeote
TATTCGAACAATCATTTTGCGAACAGGCCTTGTAACCACAGCCGCTGGTGGTATGCTACAGAAATTACTTCTTCCTGCAAAGATGGGTGGAATGGGCCCAGTTGGAGGCGGTCGTCAATGGCAATCGTGGATTTCATTTGACGATCAAATCTATTCGATCCATCACTTGATGAATCAGGAAGACTCTGAAGGTGTCTACAACTTAACAGCACCGAATCCAGTGACACAAAAGGTCTATGCGAAAACATTGGGACGAGTTTTGCGAAGACCTGCATTCGCACCAATTCCTGGCTTCATGATGAAACTCCTCTTTGGGAAAATGGGTAAAGGATTGATCTTAGATGGACAAAAAGTCCACCCTAAACGATTGATAGAATCAGGATATGATTTTGAACATTCAAACCTTGAATCAGCACTTAGAGATACGTTAGGCCGATTTAACTAGTCGTCGCTTTATTCATAACCGGATTCGAACATGGCGTAACATGCTCGGGCGTTGCGTAGGTGTCGGCCTCTTCGCCCTGCTGCTGGTTTCGATGCTTCCTGCAGTGAATGCTGATGATACTCAGCAATCCTCAAATCTTCTTACCGATGGGGTTTCTTCCAATGGTTATGTTTGCGATCCCGATGGTTGTTCCTCGAATGATGGAACTGATTGGTGGCGAATTTACGCCTATCAAGGTGATATCGTCAGTATTGCTTTCTCAGGTTCGATGAATAATGCAGCATGGTGGTGTCCTGGAGACGGATGGGAAGCCGATTATTCAATGCATGATGAAACAGGTTCTCAAGTCGCCAGCATGGCTAAAGACGATAACAATCCTTCGGGAACACTCTCGAAAACGATGCCACAAGCCGGGAATGTGTTTGTGAAAATCAAAGCAAAAGACTCGTGGTGCAATGACGGACTTGACTATACTCTTCTCGCTTCCATCGATAAGACAGCACGCGATACTGATGAAGATGGATTTGTGGATGCTGAGGATGATTGCGACCTGATTGTTGGTTCTTCAACAAACGATCGTAAGGGTTGCATCGACAGTGATAGCGATGGTTGGTCCGATACGGATTCTGGATGGGATGTCCAAAACGGAGCAGATGCTTTTGAAAACGATGGAACACAATGGAGAGATCGAGATTTTGATGGCTATGGCGACAATATTCTTGGCAATCAACCAGACCATTGCCCAGACAATCGCGGTTATTCGACTGACGACCGATACGGATGCATTGATTCAGATGCGGATGGCTATTCAGATGCAGACCCAGGTGGTCTCGATGGACTTGAGCCTTGGTACGCACACCCTGATGGATTAGCAGATTCGTTCCCGTATGAATCCTCTCAATGGAGAGATACTGATGGTGATGGATTCGGCGACAATTGGGATGATCCTATGTGGAACGAGACACATATCGCATGGGGTATTGGAGAATGGTTGCTTTCTGCTGAACAACCTGATGCCTGTCCGTTCATTGTTGGACTTTCCTTCGCTGACAGATATGGCTGTCCAGATACAGATGGCGATGCTTGGTCAGACCCAAGCGAAAACTGGACGACAAGCCAAGGGGCAGATGCGTTCCCTACGGAACTAACTCAATGGCGTGATCGCGACTTTGACGGCTACGGAGACAACCAAACAATCGGAGCAAGTCTCATTGATGATTTCCCTGACAATCCAACACAATTCAGAGATACTGATTTTGATGGCTGGGGAGATAATCAAACATATGGTGCAACACAAGTCGATGATTTCCCAATGGTTCCAAGTCAATATCGCGACACAGATGGTGACGGCTATGGTGATAATCTAAATGGATTTGAAGGCGATGTTTGCATAAATTCAGATGCAGAAGAAGTTGAAAGTAGCTGGATTTCAAGATTTGACCGTCTTGGTTGCAGGGACGTGGATTCGGATGGATACTCTGATCCAACCGAAGATTGGATTCCTCACCCAGAGGGATTCGCAGATGCATTCCCTAGTGATTCCTCACAATGGTACGATACAGATGGTGATGGATTTGGGGACAACTTGGAATGGTTTGACGGCCAAGCTTGGCGCTTAGCATTCCGCGGAGATGGCTGTAGAACCACCTTAGGACAGTCAACATTCGATCGATGGGGGTGTCCAGATTCAGATGGCGATGGCTGGTCGAATCCTACATCTTACTGGCTGGCCAGTCCAGGAGGAATGGCCGATGCATGGCCTGAAGATTCCACTCAGTGGCATGATTCAGATGGTGACGGCCGTGGCGACAATCCTTCAGGTACAACTGCAGATGTTTGTCCTGCTCATCCAGGAACCTCAGTAGGTCCCAGTTCAGGCGGAGATCGTTGGGGGTGTCCAGATACAGATGGTGATGGTTGGTCAAACTTAGGCGATGCCTTCATTCACGAACCCACTCAATGGAGAGATACCGATGGTGATGGATTCGGAGACCAAGAAGATGGAAACGAAGCAGATGCTTGTCCAACAATACGAGGAACATCAATTCTTGATCGACTTGGATGCAGAGATACAGATGGTGATGGTTGGTCGGATCCCACAGATGGCTGGGAGGCTCATCCATACGGACCTGCAGATTCGTTCCCAACCGAAGCCCTTCAGTGGCGCGATACCGATGCTGACGGATTTGGTGACGTACCTCTTGGTGCTATGCGAGATGATTGTCCAGAAATCTTTGGAACCTCGACTCGAGATGTTCAAGGATGTGAAGATTCGAATGACGACGGGTGGTCAAATGAATATGGCGAATGGAACGCAGCTCTCGCTATCATGGGCGAAGACCCAGCTGCTTCGTGGATGACCTATCTTATCGTAGGTATTGCCTTCATTCTTGGGGCGTCAGCTGCCCTTGTCACTCGTACACTGCGAGTAGAAGAGAAATCACTGGATGACGATTTCCTCATGACAAATGAGGCGATGATGTCCACCGAATCTCCAATGAATGCGTTACCAGATTTGGCAATCCCACTACCTCCACCACCAGGGGGTGAAGAATCTGCGTAATTGTTTGTTGATGCTTTTGGTTCTGCTTAGCGCATCGTTGACGACACTGCCAGTATCTGCAGAAGGCGAATTATCCGAATTATCCGATGCAGGCGTCACTCTTGTGGCATTACGTAACGACACACTAGACCTCAACCAAGACGGTGATATTGATGCAGTTCGAGTCGTGGTTATTTTGAACTCCACATCTCCTTCGACCTTCATTGAGTTACGCCTTATCGCCTCCCATAATGATCGGGAGGTTGTCGAGAAAACGACCATGGAAATTTCGGGGCAAACAAATGCAAGTCTGACCTATGATGCATGGTCGAGCGGAAAGCATGAACTGGAATTGGCTTTCTTTGACATGAACGGTGTTCGAATTACGGGCATTGAATTACCAACCTATGACATGGTTCCTTCATTACAAACACCGATGCTAGGTCTCGAGTTATTTGGGTCTGATACACTTGAAACTGGTTCCTCATGTGAAGTGAATCGAATGTTTGCTGATGAAACGGGGCCTCGCTATGGTGCAATAGGTACTCAAACATTCATCGGCGCTCCATTTACAGTTCTCGATAATGCTACAATTATCGATTGTTCTAACTGGCCTGCTGGCGAGTATTCGCTCAAGGAAACCTATCGTAATGAACTTGGACAAACAGCGGAATCGTGGCTTAACCTATCTATTCAAAATCGACCAGCACCAGAATTTGAATTACTTCTAACTGGTGATCAAATGACAACGGACCGACCTTGTCTTGTTGCTTTACAGGGACTCAATTCGAATGAGGATTTCAATTCCTATCAAAAGACATGGGAGGTTTCAACACTCAAAGAGACCATCTCCAATACTTCCGTTTTCGATTGCTCTAGCTTGCCTGCAGGTGTTCATCTTATCATTCTCAAAGTTACTAATTTAGAGAACATTGTCAGTACAGAAGCGGTGAACCTTGTTCGTTTACCCGCCCTTGATCTTTCAGCAGAAGAGCAGGAAGCTCTTCCTAGCCAGTCCTATGGGGACGAGACCAATACTGAAGCAGTTGGATGGTATACAATGGGTGCATTAGGGCTCATTGTTGCGATAGTTGTCTTCGTCTTACTCGTTCGAATCAAAGAGCATGATGAGTTACTCGCTTTACCTGAATTGGGACCCCCACCTCAAATTTTAGCAGATGGAACCCCTGATTCAGAGGGGCTTCCAACTATGAATGATGATGAAGGTCAATTATGGCGTAAGCATCCAGATGGCTCCCTCGATTGGTGGGATACTTCATTCAACATTTGGCAGCGTTGGTGATTTTTTGCAAGACTGGTTACTGATTGCGCTGATCGTTCTTGTATGCGGGATTGGGCTAATGTCCCTCCATGGGTTGTGGCTTTGGTGGACTCGAGTACGACCAAAACAACCACGATTGAATGCAGATTGGCAATCGGACTGTGAGTTCATATCATCTGCAGAATTTGAAGATTCAATGATTACATTCCGAAATGTAAGGGATTTTCATTGGAGGACAACTCGTGATCGTGATGAACGATGGGTTGACGAAGTGAAGGTTGATTCTGAAAAAGTCAAACACATTTGGTTCGTCGTCGACCAATTTCATTCGTTCAAAGGCATGTCACACACGTATCTGACATTTGAGTTTAAAGACGGCACATGCCTCTCCTTCTCGTTTGAAGCACGTCGGGTGAAGGGCAAAAAGTATCATCCTTGGACAGGACTCTGGCGTTCTTATGAATTGTACCTCCTTCTTGGCTTTGAGAGAGATATTACGCAACTAAGGACACATGGGAGAAACAATATTGTTCATATGTATCGAGTAGTAACCCCACCTGACAAAGAACGACAAATGATTGTTCAAATGTCTCATCGTCTCAACCAACTTACACAACGCCCCGAGTTTTACCATACCCTGTTCAAGACATGTAATACTTCGATTGTTCGAGCTGTTAACACTGTTACGCCAGGTCGTATTCCATTCCTGTGGAGAAATTTCCTCCCGGGATATACTCCAAAGGCTGCATTAAAACTCGGTCTTATCGAGGATTGGGGTGGGTTGGAAATGACTCGCGATAAGGCTCGTGTTGACCAGCGTTCACAAACATGGGATGAGAAAGAAGAGTACAGCGAAATGCTGAGGAACTTCCTACCAGCTTCAAACTCCGATCAAGAGTAAAAGGTCACCTTGCTGGCATGAGATAGTAATTTGATCTCCAAGAGTTTCATTGTGAATCCCCCTTGTTCCGGATGAGAGTTTCTCATTTTCGAGTGAATATTTGCAACCAACCAACGTTACGCCAGAAACTTCACCAAAGGGAATCAAACTGATGTTTCTTCCTTTTGTTATGCTATATTGAATCGGCGTGTCTGTAACACGTACAACCAACCACTCCTCGATGTGTAGGTGTGCCTGACTTTGGCACTCAAAAAGAGCAGAAAACGCAGCAAGTTGATGATCCAATCTCCCTCCATCGATTCCAATGACATCAATATGTGTCCCCGGATATTGTT
>CALBJF010000177.1 GCA_937892665.1 uncultured euryarchaeote
TGCATGCATTGCTGTTTACTCCCACATTCTCGGGTATTGTGACAAATTGTTCTTCGATTTGAATGGTGAGATACATGTGATCATGACGCGTGAGTCCTCCGTGCGAAAGACATTTTGAGGCGAGTGGATGGATTTCATCAAGAGAATTACTTTGCTCGAGTTCATCATTGATATCGATGACAGAGATTGGGTTTGAATCATCATCTCCAGAGAGAATGTAGCCGCCCTGGTAGGCCACAATAAGAAGACCAATCACCGCAATAACAGCGATTGAGGCATCTCGATTCAGAAGTTCACTTCCTGGTCATCTTTAGTTCAGGAGCCCATTCGTCTGATTCGTACATTCTAAGCAAGAAGAAGAAAGCGAGCATTGCGATAATGTTAGCGATGTGAGCAGTTGTACAGAATGGACAAATCAATCCTTCTTTAATCTCATAACTCACGAGAAGTCCGATTACTGGTAGACCAGCAATTGTCGCTCCAAGACCTGCTTTGAGGAAGGCCGGTGTGGCAAAAGCGAGTGGTTCCTTAGCCACTGTAATCACAATCCAGAGGAGAACACAGAATGCGACCATACCAAGAAGTCCCCATGGTTGATTGATGAACGGAACCATGTTATATTCCGGGTTTCCAATAAGCCCATCACAATTAAGGATCGAACTTCCAGAACATACACTTCCCCCTTCACTGAGTTTGTTGTGCATCCACAACGTATGTGCTGATACTGTAAATCCGCCTGTACAGACGAGCATCAAACCCGCAAGCATTCGGCCACGCTTGGTTGACGTTGAAGGCCATTTATTGACAAGGAATCCGCCAACTGCTTCACCCAATGGTGTCATTAAAATGACTCCAAAGAGGATAATAACGGCGTGGAATGAAAGAAGAACATACTCGTTCATTGGGTCTCGCCTCCGTATTTCTTGGTGAGTTGCTCAATGGCTTCATTGAGTTCTATGTAATTATCTCCAGTATAATCAGTCAAGGGAAAGACTTCTCCGTTTACAGCATCCCAACCGATAGAGTTGGAAGTCTGTCCAGAATTCCAAGCAACGAGCCCGTCAGGTTGCACGAGGAAGTATGACGGTGTGGCTCCGACATCCCAATCGCCAGCGATATCGACATCCAAATCATTAACGTATGCGAACGTATGTTCGTAGGAATCTCTAAATTCCTTAATCTCAGAACGAGATGAGTCAGCAACGAATTCAACAGCAACAGCAATGAAAATTACTTCAGGACCATCCCAAACCGCTGAGGAATATTGCTCAGCCCAGTTTCCAACATCTTCTGCACTTTTCTTACAATAACCACAGTCAGTATCTAAAAATTCAACGGCTATCCAAGGAGCATCAACCGTTGAATTTGGGCTCCAATCAGGCGTTAGGAGATCATCAAAAACAAACGTCTCCCAACCGTTTCCGTTGTAGGCTTCCGATGTGAAAATTGGAGCTCGCTCTCCAGGTTGTGTACCTGTTGCGATAGGATTCGAGGTAAAGGCTACGATGAGAAGTCCTACAAAGAACAGAGATATCACGATAATAGCGGCGTCACCACGAGCACTGGCTTCTTCGGAGCGGTATAGATTATTCATCATCTCACTGGTCAACTCCAACCAATCCTTCCAAATAAGGACAATGGTATTCTGCAGGGGACTAATTTCAATTGTCGAGTCCAATTTCTTGAATCAAAACTCGGGCAGTATGGCGTACAGCCTCTTCACTGTTGAATTTGACATTGAAACCAGAGGCAATCATCTTGTCTATGGCGAGCATAGCCCGAGGAATATCTCCTGCCCATCCTCGAGAACCACCGGTGTAGGTGATTTCTGCATTCGAGTAACCAGTTTCTTCAACCACAATTTCTGCAATACGACGAACACTGCACGTATCATGGCTACCCAAATTGAAGAGATTGAGAGGTTCATGTTGGTTTTCCATCACGTGGAGAATACCATTGACACAATCTCCAACTTCCATGTAGGATTTTTCTTGTCGTCCATCGCCAAGTACTTCCAGTTCGGCTGGATTTTTCTTGAGCTTATGGATGAAATCAAAGATTACACCATGAGTTCCACGATCACCGATTATGTTTGCGAATCTGAAGATGTAGCCTTGTAGACCAAACGTTCCAACCCAGCTGCTAATGAGTGATTCGCCTGCTGATTTGCTTGCCCCATACAGGGAGATTGGCATGCATGGGCCATGATTCTCAGGGGTTGGCATTGGTGCATTGTCGCCATAAACGACTGAAGATGAAGCAAACATGATTGTAGGGACATTATGCACTCGCATTGATTCAACGACATTGTAGGTTGCTAGAGTTCCTTGTTTGAGATCCGTATCTGTGATTTGCGTACCCAAGCGAATGTCTGGATTAGCGGCAAAATGGAATACAACATCGACACCTTCGAAGTAGAGAGACATCGCTTCATAATCAGTAATATCGACATGATGATGGGTCACTTGACTCGTATGATGAGCAAGAAATTCTTCTTTTCCACTTGACACATTATCGAGGACAATAACTTCATCTCCACGCTTAACCAAACGGTCAATTAAATGTGAACCAATAAATCCAGCACCACCAGTGACTAAACTTCGCATGATTTTGCGTAGTCATACTCTATGTCAAAGTTTGCTATTGTATCCAAGCAAGGTTTTCTATGCTATGTCGAATAAGAAACAACTCATGCGAGTCGGCCTGATTTTGGTTTTCCTCCTCGTATCAGGCCCTCTTTCGTTCGTCCATGCTGAAGTTCAAGACGAGGTTTTTGAGTGTCAACCGCAAGAACTCTCCTTTGGAGTAAACAACGCTTTCGTGAGAGCGATGACAGATGGCTCAACGCAGCCGGGTGAATCATGGCTTCTGTACATGCCTGCAATGTGCGGGCAATCAGAATCCGCTTTGAGAGAGGCTCTGCCATTTCAAATCAAGACTATTGAGCAACCAAACCAAATTCAAGGTGCATTTATCATCGATGTAACTGAAACGAACAATCTCCGAGACCAACTCAATTCAATTGATTTCGTTGAACGATGGTCCATCATAGAAGAGCATACCAACATACCACGATTTATTCCAAATGACCCTTCATTCTCATCACAATGGCATTTGCTCAATACTGGACAGGGCTCAGGTACAGTAGGCGAAGATGCAAACGTAACCGGCGCATGGAACAGTGCTACTGGAAACGGTGTACTCATCTCAGTTGTCGATGATGGTGTCGATCACCAACATAGTGACCTCTCGCCGAATTATCTTACATCGATTGATTACGATTACTGTGGAAATGATGGTGACCCTACGCCAACCTCCGATGATGGACACGGCACAGCTGCCGCAGGTGTTGCAGCCGCAAAAGGAAACGACAACAATGGCGTAGCCGGAGCTGCTCTGGATGCTGATCTCATTGGTCTGAGATTAATCGCTTGTTCGAACACAGACCAAGATGAAGCAGATGCAATTGGCCACAGAAGAGATATTGTCGGTATTTCCTCAAATTCATGGGGGCCAAGTGATAATGGTCGAACTCTCAAAGGCCCTGAACCGTTGTTGCAAGCCTCTCTCGAAGACAATGTCTATCTTGGAAGAGGTGGATTAGGCACCGTTACAACACTTGCGGGCGGCAATGGTCGAAGCAATGGAGATAATTCCAATTACGATGGATATGCAAATACTCGGTTTACAATAGGAGTTGCTGCAATAACAGATTCTGGAGACCAGTCCTATTACAGCGAGGATGGAGCCAATATTCTCGTTGCTGCCCACTCGAACGGTGGCTCACAAGGAATCACAACAACGGATATACGTGGATCTGGTGGCTACACATCCTCTGATATTTACAATAACTTTGGAGGAACGAGCAGTGCGACGCCTCTCACATCAGGTGTGATTGCCCTCATGCTTGATGTAAATCCAGCATTGACCTATCGTGATGTTCAGCATGTTCTGGTTCACAGTGCTCGAACAAACGATGCCTTAGACACCGATTGGAGTGCTAACGGAGCAGGTCATGACTTTAATCACAAGTACGGACATGGTGCTCTCGATGCTGGTCTTGCAGTCCACATCGCTGCTAATTGGACGAATGTCGGTCCTGAACTCAATTGGACCAGTGGTGAACAATCTATTTCCCAAGCAATACCTGACAATACGCAAAATGGGTTAGCTGATTCAGTTCTCGTTAATGCTGGCTTATTGGTGGAAACAGTGGAGATTCGATTCGATGCAGATCACACCTATCGAGGAGATATTGAAGTCTCATTGACTTCACCGGATGGGACTGTCTCTCGCTTGTCTGAAAAACACAGTGACAACAATAACAATTACAACGAGTGGGTCTTTTCTTCAGTCCTACATTGGGATGAATCCTCTGATGGAACATGGACAATCGATGTCACAGATGTACAAAACGGAGGAACCGGGACTTGGAACCACTGGGAACTGCTGATTCATGGAGCTGAGGAAGTCATCGATACAGATAATGACGGATTACCAGATGAGGATGAAGAAAATATACACAACACGGATCCATTGGACCCAGATACAGATAACGATAATCTTCCAGATGGGTTTGAAATATTCAATTCATCCACAAACCCAACCGATGATGATACCGATGATGATTTGCTCCTCGATGGTCAAGAAGTGCTCATTTTCATGACAAATCCACTCCAAGGTGATACGGATTCAGATGGATTAAGCGATGGCACAGAAGTGCTTGTAACAAACAGCAACCCTCTCGTCTATGATGTTGATGAGGACTCTGACGGATGGTATTGGTTCCAAGATTGCGATGACACAGATCCACTGATTAAGCCGATGACTCCCGAATTGTTGGATGGTATCGATAACAATTGCATAGATGGTATCGATGAAGGCTTTGCACAACTCGATTCAGATAATGACCGGCTAAGTGACTGGGCAGAATTCCACGTTCAGAATACAGACTGGTTGGATGCAGACTCAGATGATGATGGTCTTGAGGATGGAGATGAAGTTCAAATCTACTTCTCTGACCCAACAACATATGACCCAGATGATGATATTGATGGATATTATTGGTTCCAAGATTGTGATGATCAAGATCCAGACAGGAATCCTGGCCTTGATGAATGGCTCAATGGAATCGATGACGATTGTGATGAATCCATCGATGAAGATTTCGTAGGCTTAGACCGGGACAGAGACGGGTTGCTCGATCTCGATGAATTCAACACCTATGGAACAGATTGGTTGGATGCTGATACAGATGATGATGGCCTCCAAGATGGGTATGAATTCTTCATTAATACAAACCCGCTATTTGCAGATCTCGATAACGATGGAGACGGTGTTCGATGGTTCAATGATTGCAACGATAATGATTCGAACATCAGCCCATTCAAGGAGGAAGTGCGTAATGGAATCGATGATAATTGCAACGATGAAATTGATGAAGGAATACAACCACTTGCCCCTGAAATTCTAGTCGTATCAATCTCGGATTCAGAGCAAACTGTCAATGAACAAATTCACATCACGGCATACGCGAATCAAGATACTCTCGAAATTCTCTATGAATTTGAACCCGGTTTGTCCATTGAGATTCAACAAAACAAAGCTATTGTTAATTCTCTTAACCCAGGAACATACGGCGGAAGTGTATGTGCAATTGCAGACTCTACGATCGATTGCCAACAATTTGATTTCACTTTTGTTGTGGCACAAGAAACCGTTGTTGAACCAAATACGAAAGAAGATTCCAAACAAAGTTCGACATATGCAAGTCAAGTTTCAGAACAGTTCATGCTTATTGCAATAGGAGTTTTGATTCTTCTCTGTATCGTTGGTATAGGGTGGAAGAGAGAAAAGACTGTTGAAACATGGCAACCGATTCAATCTGAATTACCCAAAAATATTCCTAGTGCTCCTGATCTCAGCCTCTTGACCAATGGCTTTGATAACCGTTGAAGTTCTTCATTCACATTACCTCACTAAGTGAGGGGAAGTGTTGAAAATGAGCAAGACAAAGAAAGAAACGAAGAATGACGAAGAAAGCCGAACCCTATTGGTTGGATATGCCCGCCGCAGTAATGCAGGCGGTGCGATTAAATTATCCATCAATACTGCAACGTTCGCAGATTGTGAAACCTATGAAACAAGCGACGGGGAATCCTATGTCCCTCTCGTGTTGTCCATGGCAGCTCTGCAAAGAGTCATTGCTGGAGAACGAGCAGTCACCACCGTTTCTCAACTCCTGGATTAGGATGAAAAACGATTGTAGTAATCATGTCCATTGATGGACATGAAGCCGGGTGATGCAGAGTTCAGGCTCTGCATCTCCCTTTTCCTTCAAAAAACCCTAAAAATACAATTATGACTATATATGCAATATTGGCGAGGGTTTGTTAATGGGCAAAGATGATTCGGCCTCTCGCATCATTGCGGGTATGCCGATGTACAACGAAGAAGAGACCATCGGTACTGTCGTAACAATGGCTCTTCGACACGTGGATGAAGTCATCTGTATCGATGATGGATCTTCTGATTCAAGTGCCCGTATCGCCGAAGCCTGTGGAGCGACTGTTATTCGACATCGAAGCAACCAAGGCTACGGATCTGCACTGAAAACGCTCTTTCAAACAACAAGTACTCGGGATGCGGATGTCCTTGTTGTCCTCGATTCAGATGGGCAACATGATACCACAGACATTCCGAAATTGATTCAACCAATTCTTGATGAAGAGGCTGACTTCACAATAGGATCGAGATTCGTCGAGGGTGGTGAAGGGAATTCAATGCCTGCATATCGACGCTTGGGAATCAAGGTCATTACGGCTGCAAGCAATCTAACCAGTGATTTAGGGATTAAAGACACTCAATCTGGATTCCGAGCCTTTTCAAGAACTGCAATTGAGCGACTACGATTTGATGCGGATGGGATGGAATTGTCGCTGGAAATGCTTGAAGATGCGAAAGAAAAGCAACTCGTTATCCAAGAAGTACCAACTATCATTCGATATGATGTCCCAAAGGGATCAAACTTCA